>JBLFXY010000032.1:0-19494 GCA_047611645.1 Glaciecola sp. | reverse complement strand
GCTCCGTATCTCCTCTCCCCGGTTACAATGCGCCCATGTGCGGACGTTACGTATTGGTCGAGAACCTGGCTCATTTAGTAGGGCACGAGCTCGAAGAGCCCCCGGGCGAATGGGATCCGCGCTACAACGTGGCGCCCACCCAAAGTGTGCCCATCCTGCGCCGCAGCGAGGACGCGGACACTTGGCGCGTGGATCACTTCCAATGGGGCCTGGTTCCCTACTGGAGCAGGGACCTCAAGATCCGTCAAAACCTGTTCAACGCTCGCAGCGAAACCGCGGCCGAAAAACCCTCCTTCCGCGCAGCCTTCAAAAAGCGCCGCTGCTTGATCCCCGCCACCGGCTTCTACGAATGGGCCGGGCCCAAGGGCGGCCGCTCCACGTATTACATCCAACGCGCCGATGACAAGCCGCTCATCTTCGCAGGCCTCTGGGAATCCTGGGACGCCGACGGCCGGGTCGAACCCTTGCGCACCTTCACCATCCTGACCACGGCCGCCAACAAAGAGATGTCCGAGTTTCACCATCGTATGCCCGTGGTGTTAGACCCCGCCGGTCAGGAACGTTGGATGCAACCCGCAGTGCAAGATATGCCCGCCTTGCAAAACCTCATGGTGCCGCTGCCGGATGGCTCCCTAAAAGTTACCAAGGTTGGCAACTGGGTCAACAAAGCCACCAACGAAGGCCCCGATTGCCTCGGCCCGCCCGAGGACTTGTTGTTTTAGCATCGGTGAATACGGTGAATACGGTGCCTGACACCGTATGCACCGTATTCCTACTCGCGCACTAGAGGCTTCGCGCGCGGGTGCGGGTCGTCGAAGCCCACTCGCACCGTCCAGACCTTGTGGTCCTTAAAGTACTCGATCAATTGCGCACGGGCTTCGGGGCTGGAATCGCGAGCCCATTTGACCTTGGCGGCATCGATGTCGGCGCGGTTGTAGATCCAGCCATCGCCGTCGTCGTGATTGGGGCCGTAGGACACCAGGACCAGGTGCTGGCCGGGGAGGGCTTGCAGTTCTAGATCGGCTATCACGCGGTCTTCAGCGTGCGTGGTAACTGCGTTGAGTGTTGAAAGGTAAATGCCGAAGCCGGAGCCGATGATGCTGGTGATCATGACGGCGCGCACGATGGCGCGGCCGGTGGCTTTCCCCCTCCATTGCCAGCTTGCTAGGTAGCGCAAGCTCTGCACGATGAGCGCGACCATCAGGCCGGCCACGGGGGCGGAGTAGTGGGGGGGCGCACCGAACTTGGTCAAGGCGGAGATCAGAATGATGCCGACAGGCAAGGCGATCCACCGCATGCGCCGGTTGCGCGCGAGTTGGAATGCGCCAAGCAACAGCGGCAGGGTGAAGACAGGGCCAATGAAGAAAATCCAGAAGCGAGCTATCTTGCGTACGCTAGAAACGACGAGGCCCTTGAGATCCCCGTGGCGCGAGTACATGCGCATTTCGAGGCCACCATGGAAGGACTCTAAGTCCTCATGGCGCCAGTCTCGGTCCGCGGGCGGTTCTTGCCAGAGGAACACGGGGAACACGCAATACTGTTCATAGTGCGTGTTCCAGGGCATCTCCAGAGCATCGCCGGTGACGCGATGGTTGTAGTGGCCCATGAATGCGAAACCGGGTGTGAGGATCAGCAGCGCCGGTAGTACGACCTTCTTCAAGGCGGGTAAGCGCGCAGCACCCTTTTGTCGAATGAGCCAAACCAGAACCATGAGGCACGGGATCAGGGAAGCGAGCAAGCCTTCCATAGGACGCGTATTGGCCAGGATCAAAAGGCCCAAGGCCAAAGCGATCGCGCTGCTGACCTTGGCTTCTTTGAGGATGCGTGCCACCGCGCCAAAGACCAAGGCCCCACCGGCCGCGGCCAGTGCGCCGCCCCAATAGGACTGGCTCCAATAACCGAATGTCCCCGTCAAAAACGGTTGTCCAATGACCACGTACTGGCACGTAACCACCCAACCTCCGACCCAAGCCCAGCGCATGGGCATCAAAGCCCGCAACATCCATACGATGCTGGCCACCATCAAGGCCACACCCAGCCAAACGCCGATGATCGGATGCCCGAGTACTTGGCCCAGGGCCAAAAGTGCCGCCTGTGCCGGGGGATACTTGGATTGGTAGGTAGGTTGGTGGAACTGGTGAATCGTTTCGAACTGCTGCCACAATTCGTGGGGTTCGTTTGTCAGCCGCCCCTCCGCAAAAGTGTCCGCCGAAAGCAGATAGCCCCATTCGTCCTCGATGATGGGCGAAGGCGCGGAGGTGAACGCGGTCGGCAGGCTGGCGATCAGCACGGCGATCAACGCAGGGAGCCAAATCACCAATCCGGGTATGTGCAGAATGCGTCGGACGAAGCGTGCGAACATGGGCGGGGCAGAATCCGGTTGGGAGGCGTGGCGGAAGTGAGTGCAGCTTCCGGGCGAAGGGCCGCTCAGTGTACGGCTCCGCGCCGCGCAAGCAGGGGGTCGAGCGAATAATTCCCAGGATGTGGTATGCGCTACGGAAAGTTCTCCCAAATCAACCCGAATCCGCAGTGACGTCGCAAATCCAGGAGGGTATGCAGAGAATGACGTCCTGGAACTGTTTCGGATGAGATCGGGAGCTATCGACCCTTGCAGCGCATCAAGCAAAAGCGCTGTATCGAAGTTTCAGGTTCGAACGAAAAAGGGCGGCCCCGTGGAGGGCCGCCCTGAATGGTTGCGTCGCTTGGATCAGCTCATAAGTTTTCTCACCGAGTAGAACAACAACCCGAGGATGGCGCCCGAAATCAGGAACGGGTTCGAACCTTCGGAGGGCTCTTCTTCGATCGGCGGTTGCGCGGCTGTTGAAGCGGACTCTATTGCTCTTATGGGCCGGTGTGCGTCACTGGCGGTCATGCGCGGACTGCGGCTTGGAGCCGAATCAAAGCGTGCGCCGTCAGCATACATAGCAAGTTTGCGCTTGCGCGTTTCCTCGGCGGCTACCAATTGAATAGCGCTCGGCGCGCTGCGCAGAGCAGGCGTGCTGGCCAAGAAATCGTTGGCGCCTTGCCCGATCCCTCGGATCATTAAAGGCTCGCCAGGGTGGAGCTGCACGCGGTTGGTCTTACCCACCTCGGCCATCTCCCAACCGCCAAACGGTTCCTGGGCCGTGGCCGTTGTAGCCAGGCAAAATGCCAGGCCAAGCAGTGTCCAGCGTCTCAAGGTGTTGCCCCTTCGTTAGCATCCGGCTGGTTTAGCCCATCCATATGGAACAGGGGGTCCTCGTCGAGACGCCGCCATTGGATCACCTCAAGCGGAGCCGTTGTTGTCGGCAGCATGGTACCCGCGGCTCCGGTGGAGCCCCCAAGCAAGCGCACATCGTAATTCATTTGGAGGCTAGGAGTGCCGTAGACGATGTTCTCGTTGCGAGCCACCATCGCACCGTTGATGGTCGCCGGTTGTCCGCCGACCACGAAGTAGCAGAAGCTGTGGTTGGTGTAGAAGGTGGCATCCAGATTATTGGCATACAGGCTGCCGATCGTTGAGTAGGAAGAGATTCCGCCCGCGGGCATGTTGCCCTCCCAGTTGGAGGCCGTCATGGCATCTTGCATGTCCAAGTCACCTAGACCTGATTGTCCATCGTATTTTCCATCCCCATCGATGTCCTCTCCGGACCCGGGAATGATATCGCCCACTTGAAATCCATCGGGGATGATGCCCAGCGCGTTATCCGCCTCTGAGTAATGCTCTACCGTAAAGACACCATCGCTTTCGAGCACGTCATCATCGGCGGTACCCAAGATGCCGTCCTGGCCAGCGTAGGTATTCGGAATGCCATCTTCGCCAGCGTCTTCCACCGAACTGTTCATGCTAGAGGCCATCCAGCCGCCCACGTAGTGACGCCAGTAGTTGTTTGTGTAATCACCAACGACCACGTTTTCGGCGGAGAAAAGACCCAGGAAGTCCTTGTCCCAGTTGGACGAGAGCCATGCTTCGGTGGCTCCCTGCGTATTGTCTGCAGGGCGCGTTGAACTGGGTCCGTTCAGGTAGTTCAAGTCGTCAGGCACGTAGATGTTTCCACTGTTGTAGATCGATCCCTGGCCCGTAACCGTGCCACTGATGATCACGTCGCCGCGGATGACAACGGAACCATTGAGCACGATCGGGTTAGCGGGGGTGCCCACCAGGTAGAGGTTCGATTTTTCGCCCGAATCATCTCCGAGGACGCCGTTCACGACCACGGTCCCACCGACCGAAATGCTTCCGCCTTGACTGATGGCTGCATCCTCATAGAGCGACAAATTGCTCAGGTTCGGCATCGGGATTTGTTCTTCAAAGTCGTGCCGGTTTTCTTCGTTTGCACCTACTCCTTGCACATTTTGAGTGTTGACGATGTCCCAGCCAGAAAAGATGCCGCCATCGTCACCGTCCTGCAAGCCGTTTCCGTTGTCATCCTGGTAGCCCGCGAGCGATGCCGTAGTACCATCCCAAGTAGCGGAGTCGTACATCGGCTGACCGGTCATGGTCGGGTGGTAACCCCCCGAATCGAATTGGCCGTTGCTGCGTGCGTTGCCGTTGCAGTAAATCGAGTCGCCGTACAACCAGCCCCAGTTGTTGATAAAGTACGCGTAGTTGAAGACTTCGCTGCTATCCAGTTTGTACCGCACTGTCACGGACAGCGAAGAGGAGGCTTCTACCGGCGCTCCTATGGCTAAGTCGGCCGGGGCATCACCCAAATACCCGGTGGACAGGATTCGAACCGTCACGCTTGTGTCGGTTTCCTCCAGCAGTTCCATAGATACCGAATAGGCTCCAACCGTGGAGCCATTGTCGTTCAAAGGCTCACCCCGATAGATGTCGAGCGGGCCTCCATTGTCAAAGAGTCCAGCGACGCCTGCGATCGGGTTCATAATCGCAGTTTTGCGAAGCGTGTCTTGTAGCAGGGCTTTGCCCATTTCAACGCCAGCTTCGGCGATGGAATCGGCCTGCAAGTTCTGCAAACTTTGACGGGACTGTTTGACCTCTATGGTCGAGAGTGCCGTCGTCGCGTAGATCATGCTTGAGATCCCCACGAAGACAACCAATGTCGAAACGAGAGCGCTACCTTTTTTGGGGTTTTGAAGACCCCTGGAGTGGATTGGTATGGTTTTCATGGCTTAGTTGCGAGTTTGAATTTGGAACGTCTCCGTTCGAGCGGCGTGCGCGGCATCCGTTTGAGTTGTGAGTGTGAATTCCCAGACATCACCGGTGGAAACCACCGTGAAACCTGGTATGCCAGATGGATCGTTCGCCAACACATGGCGGACAATTTCGGTTTCTCGCTGGAGGGCACCCCCACCATCGAGGATCTGTCGAACAAGGCACGATTGGCCCTGGTTGTTTTCGCTAACCAGGTAGCAAAAATTCCAACCCACGCGGTTCCAATCGTCGGCGCCGCTTCCGAGTTTGCGGTCGTAAACGCCCCAGCCGGTACCAACTCCCGAATCAACCGGGACTTGGAAAACCAACCGGTGGTTGCCATCAGGTGTGGTTTGCACATCGATGGAGCTATCCCTGCACGCCTTGAATTCATCGCGCAGCAGCCCGATACTATTCCGCATCTCCCGGTTGTGACCCCCTTCGCTAGAGACGGACTGATGGGTGGTTTCAGCGATTTGAATACCCTGGGTCAGACCCACCCCAATCACGCCAAAAATGGTCGTTGCGAAGATGACTTCGATGAGGGTGAAGCCTGCTTTGGCATGGACATGTCTAACGGGCTTCATACGTCGCTCCGTAATGTGACTAGGCGCCCGAGTTCCCGGTTGCTACTTAGTTCCACTAGGGCCACACGGATTTGGATCAGCCCGATGCCGGTTTGGAAGGTGGTGATGTCCGCTCGAAAGTCACTACCGTCCAGGACGCCGTCGTCAAAGATGGCGTTACCGTCCAAGGCCAGCAGATTTTGGTACGGCTGGGCGGATATGTTTTCCTGCACGGATTCGAGGAAGATACTGCCGCTGGTGAGGGACTTGGCGGTGCCCACGGATTTCATGTTGCCGAAGAATGTGGCAGCGGTGGCCATGAGCAGAACGGAGGCGACTCCGGCTGCGATCATGACTTCCACCATGCTCAATCCAGCGTTGGAGCGGTGGCCGCGTAGTCGCGGAAGGAGTGTTTTATTGAGTCGCATTATTGAGGGGGGCGCAGGGAAGGGTCGAAGGTCCCCGGCGCCTCCCCCTCTGTCGGTTACAAGTTTTTAGTAAGTGAAGAGTCTTTAGGTTTTCCTACGTCTAGCCCTGCTGGTTGAGCTATTTGGGCTCTTCAGTGGACCGATTGGGGACAAAGTGGACCGAATATCCCGATGCGGTCGCGCTATGAACACAAACAAGCCGGGACGGCTTCCATCGATCAGCGAGGTAAGTCGATGCCAATTCGGTTGGCGTCGCTGCTCACTTTCTAAGGAAGGCGTCCCGGCTCGGGATTAGGCCTGTGTTGGCTACTGCTGGTCTGTGGGGGCGTAGTCGCCGAGAGCATTGCGCAGCGGTTCCAGGTGCTTGGCGTATTTCTTCCAACGTCCTACGGCGCTGTTGTACATGGGCTTGCGCACCTGGGTTGAACTCGCAGAACGCACTGGGCGGTCGGTCTTGTGGAAATCGAGCACCGCGTCGTTCCACTCCAGTCCGCAGAACTCCAAGAGTCGCTTGGTTTCCGCTTCTTGATCCGCAACGAGCCCTTCGTAGGGCATGGTCAGAATGGAGTCGGGCATGAATTTGCGCCAATGGGCCATGAGGCGCTGCATTTGTCCGTGGAAGTGACCGAGTTCTTCCAAGTCGTACGCGAAATGGAGCGAGGACGTGAAGCGAACCTTGTAGCAGGCGAGTGCGTTGTCCATGGCATCGCGAGTGGAGTGCACGATTCGCGCGTTGGGTACGGCTCGGAACAGGAGTCCAAGATGCATGAAGTTGAGTAGGAATTTGTCCGCAATGCGCTTGGCATCGGGAGCTAATTCTTGCAGCCGTTCGGTGTAGAGTTCACCTAGTCTTGCAAGTGCCTCCGGCGATTGCTTGGAGATGGACTCCACACGGGCCTGGGTGCCACCGCCAATCACGGCCAAGGTCCTGCCGAGGATGGGAGTTTCGCCAGCGCCGTGTACATCCGGGTGACTGGCAAGAATTTGCTCGATGAGCGAAGAGCCAGAGCGCGGCATGCCCACGATCAAAATAGGGGAGGCGTCGGTGGTGTTGGGTACGGGGCCAGCGGCGAAGAATTCTTCGTTTTGGAATTCGATGGCGGTGTCAACGACTCTTTCCAGATCTGCTTTGTCGTAGCGCATGCTCGCGCGCACTTTGGCGTTGCCCTTGTGGTAACGCTCGAATGCTTTGTCGTATTCGCCCACATCCTCGAGAGCTTTGCCCAGGGCAAAGTAGATCGAGGGGTTCAATTTCCGTTCGAAGGGCGGGTTTTCGATCTGCTCGATCATGATGGCGATCTGAGGATCGTCGACGCTCTCGAAACGCTTCGTCGCAACCAGGTTTCGCCAGGCTTCGCCGTGGGCAGGATCTAACTCCACAGTCTTTTCGAAGCAGCCGCGTGCTTCATCCAGATTGCCTTGGAATTTGAGCAGGGCCCCCAAGTTGTTGTGGTTGTCGGGGAAGCGATCGTTCAGTTTGACCGCCAAGCGTGCAGCGCTCAGGGCGTCCTGATGGCGATCTTGATTCTCCAATGCACTGATGAGATTGGCGTGCAGGCGTGAATCGTGGGGGTGATCTTTAATTCCGGCTCGAATAATTTTCTCGGCCTTGGCGGGCTGTCCCGCCGCGAGAGCTTCGTAGGAGCGGTCCAAGTAGTTCTTTAAGGGCTCCCGGTGTCTCACCACCTTGGGGGCGCTCAGCTCCTTGCGCTTCGCTTCCTTCTTCTTCTTATCTTTCAGGGCTTTCTTCTGGGCTTTGTTCATGACAAACAAAACCTACCAGAGCCTGGACAGAATGCCCTTCTTAGGCCCAAAAAAACAAGGTTGCGGAGATTCTGGCGGCCCGTGAGGCCCCGAAATGCGTCAGCCCATAATCAGGTTGGTGCTATCTTGCATCGCTATGAGCCTCGACCAAAAAAACACCTGGAACGAGTTGCGCGTACATCTGCGTGGACAACGTGGAAGCAAGAGCCGCCAAAGCGGTCGAACCCGGTGGCACGATCTGCGTTCCCCCGGGAAATCTAGCCAGCCACGCTCGCTTCGCAGCTCTGATCGACACCCAGGGCGCGGTCTTTGGCATCAACAAATCCTTGGCGAGTGATGGCTAAACGTTCAACAACGCTTCGACGCAGCGCATGACTTGGCAGCCATCTATGGCGGTGGCTAGGGCGTGGGGTTCGCCGCGTAGGGCTTTGGACCATTCGCTGAGTTGTTTGTCCAGGCCGTGGCTTTCACCGGGTTCAGGCATGAGATCGGACCATTCAGCGCCGTCGGAGATTTGCACCATGGACCAGTCTTCCACGCGGTAGCTTTTGTTTTCGCAGTACAAGGTCCAGCGGTTGAAATCCGGGGCGGCGCCGCCTGCGCCTCCGCTGAGGAAGACGGGGGTCGAGCCGGCCAGGAATTGGGCCGCTGCCCATTCTTCAGTGCCTTGGGCGGTGCGTCCCAGGGATCCCGATTGCAATTCGAGTGGGCCGAGAAGGCGTTGGGTGAGGTAGGCGAAGTGCGAAAATACCTCGCGCAGGAAGCCGCCTTCTTTAGGGCCGCTGAGCCAAGGTCCCGCGTTGTGCCAAGTGCGCGGCCATTGGGAGAAGTGCAGTTGGATGTCGGCGCGCAACACGGCACCCGCTTCTCCGCTCGTGATTTCGCGCTGGATGCGCTCCAACCCAGGCAGGGTGGCGAAGGGGAAGTTGACCACCACCGGCAGATCCGACTCTTCCGCCGCACGCACCAAATCCTCGCCATCCTGCAGGTCCACGGTCAGCGGCTTTTCCACGAATACTGGCTTACCCGCAGCCAGGGCGGCTCGGGTGTATTCCCCGTGGCTGGCGGGTGGAGTGGCGATGTAAAGCGCTTCTATTACCTCGTTCTCGAGAATCTCCCGCCAAGAGCCAGCGGCCGGGATCCCGAACTGCGTAGACATCTTGCGCGTTGCCTCCGGATCCAAATCCCAGACGAGTCGGCAATCAAACTCGCGTTGCCCTCCGAGAGCCGAAAGCATGCGTTGCCCCATAAGGCCCAGTCCAATCACAGCAATAGAAGTCGTCATCGGAGCATCATACCTCAGATGCGGTACCAAACCGCCGCCGATGGGTGGCAGGGCGTCTGACGCCGTATCTGACATGACGCCGTATCTGACAGAGGCCGTATCAGACACGTCCCCAATGCCGGAAACTGGAGGGAGCGGGCGGGCCGGGGCTGCATTGTGGGCAGGTTTTGAGAATGGTTGGTCGATCGGAGAGCGAGAGCCTGTGGTGCGCCGGGATGGTCCGGCGACTGGATGGGCTCTCGATCTATATCCATGGGCCAAGACTTCAATCGTTTCCGCGCGCACCCCTGGCATGGCCTTCCTATTGGAGACCGTGCCCCCGATGTGGTCGAGTCGTATATCGAAATCACCCCGTTTGACGTGGTGAAGTACGAGATCGACAAGCGCACGGGCTACCTGCGTGTGGACCGGCCCCAGGGCAGCTCAGCCTTGCCGCCGTTCCTGTACGGCTTTATCCCGGGCACCTATTGCGGAGATCGGGTGGCAAACCTGACGGTGTCCGCCAGCATCGGCGATCAGGACCCCTTGGACATCTGCGTGTTGAGCCAACAGCGCATCGAGCGGGCGGACATCGTGCTATCCGCGCGCGTTCTGGGCGGGATCCAATTGGTCGATGGGGGTGAAGCCGATGACAAAATCATCGCGGTGCTCGACAACGATCAGGTGTTCAAGTCCGCCAAGGAACTGAGCCACGTTCCCGAGACCGTGATCAATCGCATGGTGCACTACTTCGCCACCTACAAAATGGACATCAATACCGGCGAGAACACGATCAAAGTGATGGGCACTTACGGTGCGGACCATGCGCGCAAAGTGATCCGCGCCTCCATCGAAGACTACAAGGAAGAGTTCCAGACTGAGGACCGCCGCGCACCGCTAGGCACGAACGCATCCTAATCCATAGCCGGATACGGAGTCGCACAGGTCACCGAGGTTTTGCGACGGAAAAGTAGCGCATAAAAAAGAGCAAGGTGCCATCTGGCGCCTTGCTCTTTTTCTGTCCGGTAATTTTTCGTCGCAAAACCTCGGTCCTGTGCGACTCCGTATCCGCCTATCCGGCGTATCCGCTATACCGTTTCCGGCTTACTCGAACGTAATCGAGATCCCGTTGGAGAAGTTCGAAGTAGAAAATCCAATGGCAGGGATCCCGTCGCGGTACCAAGCTTCGAAGTGCCAGGTCTCGCCGGGCATGATCGGAACCGTACCGGTAGCCAGCGGCAAGTTGCCAAGGTCCAGCAGCAGTTCGATCGAATTACTAGCACCCGTATTGCGGATCTGGCTAGCTGCGTTGAAGCGTCCAATGACGCCGCCCAAGCAGAGGTTGCCAGAGCTGCCGCCCGGGTTGGCCACGAAACCGGGCTGACCGCCGACCAGGAAGATCGCGAACTGGTTGGGAACCATGTCGGTGCATTCGAGGGTCAGGTTGTTATCGATAACAGCCACGGAACCCGAAGCTGCGATCGAAGCGTATCCGCCCTGGGTGTTGCCGTTGGCCGAACAGAAGTTCGTGCCGGGACGGGTGGTGAATTCATAGCTACCGATGTCCACGATGGGGGCGGCTCCAGCGCCGGTGTCCGCAACCGAGGGCTCGTCCTCAAAGCGGCGTTTGTGGCGAATATCCACGTTGACTCCAGCGGGGACGGCGGCATTGTTGCCGGCGTCGACGCCAGGGGAAGCAATGGTCAGGCTGTAGTCGCCGGACATAGCGTCGGTGAAGACCGGCGCAAGGGCCACGTTACCGGTGCCGGCGATTCCGCCTTCCACCATGCAGTACGTGACGGCTGTGCCGCTTACCTGATTATTTACGTTCTGAGCGCCGCCGGGACCATCGTTGTCCACGAGGATGCAGTTGGTGATTGTGACGTTGGAGCCTTGGTCGTTGATGCCGCCGCCCACAGAGCTGGGCGCGTGGTTGCCGACGATCGTGCAGTTGACGACGACAGCACTGCCGCCATTTCCGAACCAAAGTGCTCCGCCGCCGGAGCCGCCCGTCGCAGTGTTATCCACGAACAAGCAGTTACTGACCAGGGCGTTGGACGTGGAGTAGATCTCCAAGGCGCCAGCGCGGTTGGCGCTGTTACCGATGAAAGTGCAACGCTCAAATTTCGTGTTGTTGCCGCCGTTCATGTCGAACGCGCCGCCGTATGACCCCCCGAGGTTGTCCACAAAGGAGCAGTCGGTGAAGGTCGGGGCGCTGCCATTGATGTAACCAGCGCCGCCGCCGAAGGTGCAGCGGTTGGCGATGAAGTCACAGTTGCGGATGGTGGGCGAGGAGTTGCTCACACACAGGATTCCGCCACCCTTGTTGCTGTTTCCACTGCCGTTGGCGTTGCCCTGGCGGATCTCAAAACCATCGAGCACGGCGCTCGCGTTGGTGCTGGTCGTGGTGACCAGGTGGTAGCTATTGTCGTTGCGCAGGTTGCTGCCGTCGTTGTCGGCCAGATCGCCAAGCAGGATACTCGTGGCGGTTCCGAACGCCGGACGCTGCACGGGGCTGACTTCGGTACCCAGGAAACCTCCGTAGATCTCCACGTTGTTCTTCAATAGGAAGGACGCACTGCGGGAGGCGCCGGTGGTGGGCTTGTAGGTGCCTTGGGCCACGTAGACGTCGTCGCCGGAGACGGCGCCAAGCAATGCCACGCGCAGGCCATCGCCACCCTGGTGCGCATCGGCCCAGGAGCTGCCATCATTGGCGCCGGTGTTCAGGTTGGCGTCCACGTAAATGGTGCCAGCGAATGCGGAAGAAGCCGCGAACACGAGGCCGAGGGAAGTGCAGGTGCGGAGGAGAGTCCGTTTCATAGGAAATAGGAGCAACCATGGGGGTTGCTGGGGGAGAGCTAACGTTTTGAGGATGGGAGAGGGCAGCAGAATTCTAGCAGCGTGGAGGCCGCAAGAAGCCGCTGTCACGGGGAGTAGAGGCGGATTCTAATCCTGAGACGGTCTGCCCCTGTGGGCCGTGAAAATCAAAAACGGGGGGCCAGCGAATCGTTTGGCGATGCGTAGGCGGGTTTCTGGGGATCTAAGGCCTGGATACACATCTACCCACCCCACCGCCGAAGGGGTCAAAGACTGTCCAAGAAATCCCGTGTTGCGTCACTCAGGGAGAAGTGCATTTGGCGCTCGAAGGCCTGGGCTGGAGTCTGCCCTGTCTTGCAACCGGTCACCATGGGCACCAGAGTGCGCTCTCCGTAGTGGAATGCCAGCCAGTTTGTGAGGCCCAGGGACTGGTCATAGGCCATGCGGATCGTCTTGGCGTCCGGCAAGCCCGCCAGGGTTCCGGCTAGGGAATCGAAGGCCAATGGGGTTTGGCCCTTCATCCGTTTCAGGGCTGCCTGCACCTCGAGCGCGCGCGCTCCAACGCCCTCGGGACTCAGGTACTGGGCCAAGCCCTCGTTGAGCCAGCCAGGGACTTTCTTGCCGCCCACCTCTTGAATGAAGGCGTGCACCAACTCGTGGCGCAGCACCTCGCGGATGCGATTGCGATCCCGTTGGAAGTTGCGCACGGGAACACGAATGGTTCCGTCGAAGGCGCCTCCGGCCCACTCGCCGATGCCGGTCACCCTGTCAAATACATCGTGGTCGTAGAGCACGACGGCGAATTTGTCGTGGCCGTTTTCCACGGGGAAGATGTCGAAGAATTCGCCGTAGTCCTGATACGCGGCTTCCAAATCTTCCAAAACCTCGAGATAGCCGCGTGATAATAATTCGTCACGCGCTCCGTCGTACTGCAGTGTGAAGTGCAGGCTTTGATCCTCGGCGAAGCCTTCTTGAGCTTCGATTATTTTCGCCCATCGGATACGCAGTCCCTCCAAGTCTTGGCGCAGGGGCACCAGGGCGATGGCTTCGAGCAGCGCCTCGAAGGCCACCTCGGGTTCGGCGTCGAATTCGGCGATGGCGCGTCGCACCAGGGCTTCGGCCAGATTTACTGAGAAGGCCACCTCGTCCGGGCGCGCTTCCAAGCAAATCCGGAACAGGGCCTCGGCTTCGGCGAAACGCTTTGCTTCGAGTAGCCGAATCGCTTCGCGATTTTTCTCGTTCAGCTCTTGGCCCAAGCTTTTCGATGGGGCTTGCATGGAGCCGCTGGCCGCAATGGGCTTGGTGGCTTCGGCTCCTGCCTCTTGTTGGGCACTCTTTGACGGAGTCTGTACTTCTTCAAGTACCTCATCCATGAAAGGCCCGGTCGATTCCGTCAGGTCGTTTTCTTCGGCAGGTGAACTCGCTTTGTTCATCACGAGCCAAAGCCCGACCAGAGCCACGGCTAGAACAAGGAGCCGTGAGAAAGTGTCGGAAGAAGTGTCGGAGGACGTGGACATGCCGCTTTAGCTAGACTGCAGATCGAGGGCCGAACCCGTTTGTACGCGCCATAAGGCCGCGTACAAATCGCCGACTTCGATCAGTTCATCGTGCGTACCCTTCTCGCGAACCTGCCCGGCTTCCAGCACATAGATACGCTGCGCATTACGAATGGTCGAAAGCCGGTGGGCGATCACAATCGTCGTGCGTCCCACAGAGAGGCGTTGCATCGAGCGCTGAATGGCCGCTTCCGTTTCGTTGTCCACGGCGGATGTGGCTTCGTCCAAGATCAGAATCGGAGGGTCCTTGAGCACGACGCGTGCGATGGAGAGGCGTTGACGTTGGCCTCCCGAAAGTTTCTGCCCGCGCTCGCCCACGATCGTGTCGTAACCGTTGGGCAGCTCTTGGATGAACTCATCGGCCTCGGCTGCGCGAGCGGCAGCTTCCACATCCTCCTGGCTAGCATCCGGCCTTCCATAGGCGATGTTCTCGCGCACGCTTCCGTGAAAGAGGAACACGTCTTGGCTGACCAAGCCGATGGCCTGACGCAGGTCCTGCAGCTTGAGCGTGCGCAAGTTCTTGCCATCCAATGTGATGATCCCGTTCGACGGATCATAGAAGCGCAGCAAGAGCTTGATAATGGTGCTCTTACCGGCCCCGGTGGGACCCACCAAAGCCGTGGTCTGGCCCGCAGCAAAGTCCAGCTCCATGGAGCGCAGCCCGTGGAACCCATTGGAATAGTGGAAGTTCACACCTTCGAAGCGCAGTCGACCCTTGAGCTGATCTACCACGATCGACTGCGTGCCGGATTGAATCGCGGGCCGCATGTCGAGCAGGTCCAGAATGCGGGCGGTAGAGGCCATGGCTCGCTGGTACAGGTCGAAGGTGTTGCCCAAACTGGTCAAAGGCCACAGCAAGCGTTGGGTGAAGAACACCATGACGCTATAGGCGCCCACGGCGAGCTGGTCCGTGGCTGCCTGGTAGCCGCCGAATGCTAGCGTGGCGGTGAACCCGACTAGGATCACCATGCGAATCAGGGGCGAGAATGCGGAGCTCAGCGCGATCGCACTGGCGTTGGCCTCACGGTACGCGTTGCTGCGCTCGGCAATGCGATCGCACTCGCGTTGTTCGGCGGTGAAACTTTTGATGGTCGCGATGCCGCCCAAATTACCGGCCAAGTCGCCATTGAGCTGGCCGACCTGTTCGCGAACTTTGGCGTAGCGCGGAGCTAAGCGCTTCTGGAACAGAACGGATCCCCACAGGATGAAAGGCATGGGCAGCATGCTCATCCAAGCCACCTCCGGTGCCAGCCAAAAGAACGCAGCGCCGATCACGATCACCGTGGTCGTGACCTGCAATAGCTCATTGGCGCCGTTGTCGAGAAAACGCTCGAGCTGGTTCACGTCGTCGTTGAGCACCGACATCAAACCCCCGCTGGAGCGATCCTCAAAGAAGGCCAACTCCATATTCTGCACGTGCCCATAGGCGGCGAGTCGCAGGTCGTGCTGCAGATCCTGGGCCAGGTTGCGCCAGGCGACTTTGTATATGTATTCGAATCCCGACTCCAAGGCCCAGATCAAAAAGGTCAACCCGGACAGGATCGCCAACTGGGTGACGATGTCCACGTACCCCATTCTAGCGAGCCAGGAATTCTCGCGCTCCACGACCACGTCCACGGCCATGCCGATCAGGACCGGCGGCGCCAGGTCAAAGATCTTGTTCGTCACCGAATAGATCGTGGCCTTGCGAATGCGTCCGCGGTAGGGCGAGGCGTAGGCCAGCAGCCGTCGCAAGGGCGAAGGTTTCGTTGTCGTGGACATGTGCGCAGCTTAACCGGGATGCCACGACGGTCCCAGACTTCGATTCAGGATTCGATCAGTTCCCTTCGGGTTGGCTGGGACTGCCCGCATAGCGTTCCCGCCCAGTGAGGTGCTCCTCCTTCATGATCACGCTCTGGGGAGCCACATGGCAGCCTGGGCCCATGTCCGCGCCGTAGAACATGAGGGCCGAAGCGGACAGGGTAGAATCCTTACGGAGATGCAACGGGGCAATTTTGAGCACCCTGTCTTCGAAGGTGTGGGCTTGGAAAATGCCTGACACCGTGCTGCCATCTTCGAAGTTCAGCATGTCAGGGTCGACCACTTGCGCGAAAGCCCCTCCGAGCACAACGCGCTTGCCGATCTTGGATCCCATGGCGCGCAGGTACCAGGCCAATAAAGTGGTGCCTTCGAGGGTCGAGAGAATCGGACGCGCGTAGAAGTTCCAACTCACGTAGAGGAAATCCCAACGGCAGCACCAACCGGACCATAGACCGTGTCGGCCCGCACGTACTTTGCCGATCAGGCACCACTTGAGGATCCATACGAATATTGGCAAACAGGCCGCCAACCCCAGGGTGATGCCCACGAAGGACAAGCACTCGCGAGCACCCAGTCCATCCGCTTGCACGGCCAATGAACTCCATTGAAACCATGCCAGGGCTAGAACCGTTGGGATTGTGGGCAATAGCACTCGAGCGACCTCCCAAAGCAAGCGCCGCATGAAGCGCAGAACCCCAGGGTCGTGGGTCAGCGCGCGTTCCATTTCGATGATTTGGCGCTGCGGTAGTTCGAAACTCGGATGGCCGAACCAGGAGGTGCCCTCACCCATACGTTTTTCGTCGGCAACCGTACTGACGCCCAGCAGAATGCCATCGGCCATGTGGTGGCCCGTGGGAATCACCGAGTGGTTGCCCAGGAAGGTGCGCTGCCCAATGACCGTGTCGGCGATGGTCAGCGTTCCCCGATGCAGAAGCGGCGGTGCCAAGTAGATGCCATCGGCAAAAAAGGTCTCCTTACCGATTTCGACCCGCTCGGGCACGCAGTCGACGATTGTGCTGATTTCGCTATTGGCGCCGATTTTCATCCCCGTAGCGCGCAACCACGGCGGCCAGAAAAGGGAACCGGAGATCCAAAGTCCCGCCCGGTCGACCTGTTCGGTTTTGATCCAGGCTTTGATGGAAGGCCAACTGCGCAAGGGATAAGTTCCCGCGGCAATCGATCCCATGCAGCGCAAGGCGAGCGCCCGTAGGAGCAAGCTGACCGGTACCATGAGAGCGGCAATACCCGCCCACAGCGCGGCTGTGGAAAGCGGGGTTCCGTAGAGCCAATCCACCACGTCCTGGCCGCTCCAGGCGCCGAACCATAGGACCACTCCCAGCGCCAGCAACCAAGGCAAACCAAGCGCATTTGTAATAGCAGCCCGCGCTAGTATCAAAGCGAAGCCGTGGGCCACAGGACCCAGTTCAGTCCCTTGGCTGTCGGGAGCCAGCGGCGCAGGGCCCATCGGCTTGGCGGGGATGCCGTCCCAGCGTTCGCCCGCAGTTTGGTGTCCGGTTCCCGGCAGCCACGCATGGTCGGATAGAAAAGCCCCTTCCTCCATAACCGCTCCCGGAGAAAGTCCCGCTCGTACACCCACCGTGCAGCCGCTCCCGATGGAGATTCGATCGAGCATCAAGTGCCCTGCGTGCCACTCCACAACGCGAACCTGCGCATCCTGACAGAGCATGACCCCATCGGAAATCTCCAACAGATCCCAACCACCCAGGGGGAAAGACACCCCGCGATGGAGGTGCACATCTTTGCCGATTTTCGCTCCGAGTGAGCGCAGCACCATCGCATGCCAGACCGTGCCTTGCAGAAAACCCCAAGGGATCATTGCGGACAAGCGTTGAACGATCCAATGCCTGACATATAGCGCGCTCCAAGCCGGCACATGCCCAGGTTCGTACTTTCCGATCAGACAGCGCTTGGCCAGATTCGTGAGCGCGACCGAAGGAAACAACCACAGCCAAGGAAGCGCGGGTCCAACCAGAGCGAGAGTGAGCACCGTGGGCCAAAGACCCAATTGAAGGAGGGCTTTAGGCAAGGCCCAAAATGCGAGTGCATAAAGCGCCACAAGGACCGCCGCCGCCGAAGCGCACAGCCAGACGGTTTGAAAGATAGTGGCCCAGGCCGGGTTCAGGGAGGATGCAGGCGGGAGCTGCACACGGTCCGTTCCAGGACGTATGGGCGCGGGTGGTTGGGCTTCCAAAAGGCATTGGGCAAGCCTTTGCGCCGTGCGAAACTCATACACGTTGCGAACCGTAAGCCGTGCGGTGTCCGCATTGCGCCGGAGGTCCGAAATTAGCGTGGCCGCACCTAAGGAATCGCCCCCCAGGTCCAAGAAAAAGTCAGCCTGCAAACTGGGCTGGATTCCAGGCGGCAATGCCGCGGCCATGGCCTGCAGGATCACATGTTCCAGGTCGGTAGGCTCCCGGTCACCCTGTCCTGTGACAGGTTCCGAGAGCTCCCGCTGGAGTTGCAATGCATGCTTCGCCAAAGCCGTGCGATCCAACTTTCCAGATACATTGGTCGGAAGGGAATCCACCCAATAGATGCGCGCGGGGACCATGTATTCGGGAACCTGGGCTCGCAGCTTTTCCTGAATCGCCCGAACCTCCGTTGGGACTCCGGTCGGAACGATCGCTGCGACGAGTAGGGCCGTGGAGCCCTGGCCGAGTATCGCACAGGCGCTCTCCCGAATTCCTTCGAAGGTTTGCAAGCGAGTTTCGATTTCCTGGAGCTCGATGCGGTAGCCCCGCAATTTCACTTGGCTATCGAGGCGACCCAGGTAAAGCAAATTTCCATCGGCATCGCGTTGGACTCGATCCCCCGTGTGGTAGATACGACCCAGCTTTGCATGCGGTTCGAACTTCTCCGCGGTGAGCTCAGCGCGCTGATGATAACCGCGCGCTAATCCGACGCCGCGGATGCATAGTTCGCCTTCCTGACCCTCGGCAACCTCATTTCCGTGGGGGTCGATGATCAGGGCTTCGTTGCCCGCAACGGCTTTTCCGATGGTGATGGGTTGCCCAACTCGCATCCGACCGCGCACGACAGTCACCGTGCATTCGGTGGGCCCGTAGCCATTTTCCAACCACTTTGAAGGAGCCCACAGGTCGACCAGGTCCTGGGTTAGCGCTTCGCCACCGATGTAGATCAAATTCAGGTCGGGCAGCTCGGTGGCCGGATCCGCAACGCCCATGGTTCGCAGTAAAGTGGGTGTGGGACAAATGACGCTGACCGCGTTTTGTCGCAGCCAGGGAACCAAGTCCGGACCCAAGCGCACCGCGTCATCGTGCATCACAACCACGCAGGCTCCAACGCTCCAGGCCATCCAAATTTCTTCCACCGAGGAGTCGTAGGCCAGGGACGAACCCTGTGCTATGCGATCGCTCACTCCCAAGTCAAATAGCGCGATGTTACTCTCGATTAGGTTGCAGACCGAGCGGTGTTCGATCAGTACGCCCTTCGGCTCTCCGGTCGTACCAGAGGTGTAGATGATGTAGGCCAGGCTGCTGGGCGAGGTTTCCTGGGGCGTTTTGTGCGCTGGGTCCGTGCTCGCTTCCCAGCGATCCGAGGGCAGTAGGACCACGTCCGGAAAGCCGGTGGCCTCGAATTGGGGCTCGCAGAGCACGGTGCGAATGCCAGCGTCCGCCACGATGCGGGCCTGACGCTCGATGGGGAAGGACGGATCCAGGTAGGTGTACGAAGAGCCCGATTTGAGGACCGCAAGCAGGGCGACGTAGGCCTCGGGCCGGTCCCGAGCTATGGCGATCGCCACGACCTCACCTGGCTGCAGGCGCGCGGCAAGCCCATCCGCACGCTGGTTCAGCGCCTGGTAACTGAGTTCCAGGGCCGCGTCCGACGCGCTGTGGCCGGACGGGTCCGGGCTCGGAATACGCAAGGCCGCTAGGGTCGGAAACGCCGCTGCACTGCGTTCAAAGTACTCGTGCAGCAAGGAAGGGGCCGTGGGCATGGGAGGGGCTTGGGTGGCGGCGTTGCGGGGCATAATGGGACTAGGGTTGCCTCTAGGAGTGTGTCGGCCATAGAGGATTTCGCCAGGAACCGCCCCTCCATTCCGGCACTGCGTTGGATCTCCCCCCGATAGCGTTCAACTATAGGGGGTGCAATCCGCCTTGTTCCGAAATGGATGGACGATTCC
>JBLFXY010000031.1:0-19592 GCA_047611645.1 Glaciecola sp. | reverse complement strand
CGACAGGGTGGCGATAGGCGACAGGGTGTCGATAGGCGACAGGGTGTCGATAGGCGACAGGGTGTCTGACGCAGTATTCGCTACTTGCGCGTGGGGTCCTTGTATTCGGTGAGGTCTAGGGAGGCGAAGTAGGAGATGGTCTTGTCCAGTCCCTCTTCCAAGCCGATGCGCGGTTCCCAGTTCAGATTGCCTTTGGCCAGGGAGATGTCCGGGCAGCGGCGTGTCGGGTCGTCGTCACGACCGGGGGTGAACGTGATCTTGGACTTGGATCCGATCTTGGTCACGATGGCCTTGGCCAAGTCGAGCATGGAGAGCTCACCGGGGTTGCCCAGGTTGACCGGGCCGTGGAATCCGTCGGGACCGTTCATCATGGCCATCAAACCGCGCACGAGGTCGTCCACATAGCAGAAGGAGCGCGTTTGGCTGCCGTCGCCGTGGATCTCAATATCCTCGCCGGCCAGGGCCGCGATGATGAAGTTCGAAACCACGCGCCCATCATAGGGGTGCATGCCCGGACCATACGTGTTGAAGATGCGCACCACGCGGATGTCCACGTCGTGGGCCCGGTGGTAGTCGAAGAACAGGGCCTCGGCACAGCGCTTGCCTTCGTCGTAGCAGGAGCGCACACCGATCGGGTTCACGTCGCCGTGGTAGGACTCGGGTTGGGGGCTGACCGCCGGATCCCCGTAGACTTCGCTGGTGGAGGCTTGCAGGATGCGGGCTCCCGTGCGCTTGGCCATGCCAAGCATATTGATCGCGCCCATGACCGACGTCTTGATGGTCTTGATCGGGTTGTGCCAGTAGTGCACAGGCGAAGCCGGGCAAGCTAGGTTGTAGCACTGGTCGACTTCTAGCCACAGGGGGTGGGTCACGTCGTGCCGGATCAGCTCGAAGTGCGGGTTGTCGCGGAACTCGGACACGGCGCTCTTCTGGCTGGTGAAGAAATTGTCCACGCAGATCACGTCGTGGCCGGAGGCCAGCAATTCACGGCAGAGGTGAACGCCGACAAAGCCGGCACCGCCGGTCACCAAAATTCGCAGTCTTGTCATATCTAGGGGTCTGGAGTGCTAGCGAGGATTGCCCGGCACCAGGTCCGCATACTAGCGGGAATCACCGTATCGGGTCCAGGGGCGACGGGTGAATAGGGGCATTCTGAAATCATGGGTGGGGCCCGGGCCTGATCATGGGGCAGCGGCTGCCGGGAGATTCGCAGGGCCGTCGCGCTTTGTGCCTCTATCTGTGGCGTGGACCCGTTTGGTAGGATTTGGCCGGAGAGCCTCCCAAACCATGCAAAACACAGACCCCCGAGCCGATTTCCGCAGCGATACCGTGACCCAGCCGAGCCAAGCCATGCGTGATGCCATGGCCCGGGCGGTGGTCGGAGATGACGTGCTGGACGGGGATCCGAGCGTCAGGAACCTGGAGGAATTGGCAGCTCAATGGCTGGGCAAGGAAGGCGCCCTGTTCGTGCCTTCTGGGACTATGGCCAATCAGATCGCCATGGGTTCCTGGACCCGGCATGGGGATGAGATAATCGTTCAGCGCTTCGCCCATGTGACCACTTTCGAAGCCGGAGCCACCGGGGCCTTGCACGGGTTGCAAACCATGACGGTGGGAGATTTGAGCGGATCGATGGAGCCCGCGGATGTGGCGGAGTCGATTCGGCCTGTATTCATTCATTGCGCCAAAACGGCTCTGATTTGCATGGAGCAAACCCACAACATGGCTGGAGGCCGCATCTCGCCCATGTCCCGGGTCGAAGGCATTGCAGCCGTGGCTCGCGAGAATGGAATTCCCATGCACTTGGACGGAGCTCGTCTGGCCAACGCGGTCGTGGCGACCGGCATCGGCGCTTCCGATTGGTGCCAGCACTTCGATTCGGTTTCCCTGTGTTTATCGAAGGGGCTCGGGGCTCCCGTGGGATCCGTGATTGCGGGATCAGAGGCTTTCCTGGAACGCGCGCGCGTGATGCGCAAGCGGCTTGGGGGCTGGATGCGTCAAGCGGGTCACCTGGCCGAAGCGGCCCGTATCGCACTGCAAAACAACGTGGAGCGCTTGGCCGATGATCACGAGCTGGCGCGCTATCTCGCCGAGGCCTTGGCAGCCATGCCCGGTCTAGAAGTGGATGTGCCCGCCGTAGAGAGCAACATCGTGATGGTTCACTTAGGCGAAGGGTTGCCCGATGCCGCGGCTGCCATCGCTTTCTTGGAGGGTGAAGGTGTGCGGGTCAGCAGTATGGGGGCCCGGAGATTGCGCTTGGTGACTCACATGGATGTGGATCGGAGCGCTGGGGAGCGGCTCTTGAAAGCTATGGGGAAATTGCGCGGAACAGCGTGATGCGTGGAGTGTTTGTTGGCGGTTGAGTTCATTCGTAGGGTGATTTACAAAGCGTGGGGCAGGCGCTGGTGTGCGTCCAGCTCTGGCGGAGACCTTGCGTTACCGAAATAGCGCACACGCGACTCTCAGCCCAAAATGCTCGTGTTTTGGCCCGCACGAGGCAGAGCGCCCGTTACTCTATTGGGCCATGCCTACCGCATGGGTCCTGCTCCCCAACCCCTGATTTCCACAACGTCGCAGAGTCGGCGATTTCTCTATGGGCATTTTCAAGGCTTACGACATCCGAGGTGTGGTCCCGACGGAACTTGATGCGGACTTGGCTCGCAAAATTGGGCATTCATTTGCTCGCTTGCTAAAAGCCAAACGTTTGCTGGTCGGGCGCGATATGCGCACCCATGGCCCTGAAATTACGAATGCTGTCATCGACGGCATGTTGGACGCAGGCGCGGATGTGGTTTCGATAGGCTTGGCTTCCACGCCCATGACCTACTTTGCGATCGGATCCCAGGATGTGGACGGTGGCATGTGCGTGACCGCGAGTCACAACACGGGCGAGTACAACGGCATGAAACTCTGCTCGCGCGGAGCCAAGCCCATTTCCTATGCCAACGGCATCGGTGATATCGAACGCATGTGTTCAGAGCCTTATCCTGGTGTTTTGGGCGAGCGCGGCCGCTTGACGGAAATCGACCTTTTGAGTGCTTATGGTGAGCACGTTTTGTCCTTCGCCGACCTGCAAGGATCGTTGGGCTTGTCCCTGGACGCTTCCAATGGCATGGCCGGTCACACATTGCCCGTTATCCTGCCCGGTTTGAAAGGCGTGGAAGTGAGCGACATGTTCATGGAGCCCGACGGCACCTTCCCGAACCACGAGGCCAATCCGCTCATAGAGGAGAACCTGGATTTCGTACGCGGGCTCGTGCGCGAGAAGAAATCCCAGTTGGGTGTGTGCTTCGACGGCGATGCGGATCGCTGCTGCTTTGTCGATGAAACGGGGGCCACTGTGCCTGCGGACTTGATGACGGCCTTGTTGGCCCGGGACTTCCTTTCGCGTAATCCGGGGGCTGCCGTGGTCTACGACCTGCGCTCCTCGTGGGTGGTCAAGCAGGTCATCGCTGAAGCGGGAGGGCGCCCGATCCGGGATCGTGTGGGCCATTCCTTCATCAAGGGAACCATGCGCCAAGAAGGGGCCATTTTTGCGGGCGAGCTGTCTGGACACTTCTACTTCAAAGACAACTACGTCTGCGACTCTGGCGTCATCGCCATGGTGTCGGCCCTGAATCTGCTGACCCGCCCTGAAAATAAGCAGCGCACATTCTCGGATTTGGTTCAGGACCTGCGCCGCTATCACTCCACCGGTGAGATCAACTTTCGGGTGGAGGACAAAGAGGCCGCGATCGCCGATCTGCGTGAGCGCTACGCCGCTGGCCAGCAAGATGAGTTGGACGGTATCACCGTGGAGTTTGGTGCCTTGGGTGACGAGTCGTGGTGGTGGTTCAATGTGCGGCAATCCAACACGGAGCCGCTCCTGCGCTTGAACCTGGAAGCCTCTAGCGCAGATCTTTGCGAACAAAAGCGCGCGGAGCTTTGCTCGCTTTTGGGCCAACCGGCCTAACGCCAAAGGCTCTCTCGCCCCGGGCTTGGGAACCGGGGTGGGTGGGGGCTGGCCGAATTTGCATCTAAGCAGCACAATCAGCCCATGGTAAACCGCCTATTTACAGCATTCGCCGTCGCCCTCATGGGCTTTGGCTTTGGAGGACTCGAGGGGACTGTCTTGGCCCAGACCGAAGCCAGCTTCTCGCAGGAAGAGAGTCGACCTTCTACCGAGCAGGAGCCCTGGTCCTTCGATGCCTTGCTCGAACGCGATAAGGATTTTTCGTTTCCCCCGCGGGCGGGGCAAACCGCACATGAGGCGCTGCGATCGGAGAACTTGACTGCGTCGCGTCGTGCGGCTGCGCTTTACACGGTTGGGGAAACAGGCACCAGTTCGGCACGTTCCTTTGTGGAAATTTCCATGGGCAAGGGAACCGTCGAAGTGCGCAGCGCTGCCGTGATGGCTTGGGGTCAACTCGGTTCGTTGATGGACGGCGAGGACCCTTTCCTTGTGGAAGCTTTAGGGGATCGGAACCTGGCTGTGGCTGAGGGCGCACTCTTTGCCCTGTATATGAGCACCCCCGATCGAGCTTTGGATCGCTTGGCATTTTTAGTCGCCAATCCGAAGGAGCGCTTAGCGCCTGCAGCAGAGCACATTTTGCAGTGGCATGAGCGCGGCACCTGCAGCCTTCCCGGCCCGGTTTCGCGCCGTCTAGAGTTGCGCTGGAAGGCCGCACGCAGCTTCGGCACCGTGCGGGGTCAAGTGTGGACGGCCCATTTGGTGGAGGATTTAACCGAAGAGCCGACCTTTATCGATCGCAGTTTGCTGATCGAAGCCGGAACCTTGCTGGATCCCCGCGTTCCCGATCACTTGCTCGAATGGTTGCTGCTACATCCCTCTGCGGAGGCTCCGGCAATTGCGGTCATGCTCGGCATGCCGTCCGCCATGGACCGTTTGGTGGAACAGGGCACGTGGGTCCCTCAGACCGACGCCCAGTTTTCAGCCATTTTGGATGTGGCTGAGGCGCGAGGTATGCAGCGCTTAATCCCGGGAACCCTGGCGCGATTGGCCTTGCAGCCCAAGTACACCCTGCGAGTGGCGGGTTGGCTGGTTGCTGTCGACTCGCACTATGAGGACGGGATTGAGGGTAATTTACTTTCACCCGTCGCGTCCACGCGGGCTCAGGCCGTACGGGCCGCCGGTCAGGCTGGGCTGGCTGTTTGGGTCACGCGCCTACGAGATATGTCTAGGGATCCCGCAGTAGAGGTTCGTCTGGAAGCGCTTGTCGCTCGCGTACGCGAGGGCGATCGCGAATTGGCTTGGAGGCCCTTGCGTGGAGTCTTCATCGACGAGCGCGACGATTACACCGATGGGGATCGGGACATGGCTCTCAAGATCATGCTGGCGGCTCACAACACTCGGGTGTTGGATCTGGTCAATCACATCCGGGTGGATTTGGAGCCTGGCCTGGAAAGGGACAAGCTCACGACGATTCTGCTGCTTGGGGGATTGAACCCAAACTCCGCAGGGATTCGAAAGCGGTTGCACGGTTCCATCGCCCCTAATTTTTGGGAGATCAAAATGATCGAGGCCCTGGGGAAAAGCCATTTGACCGAGGATCGGCATTTCCTAGAGAAAGCCTTTCCCGACCCGGGCTCCTACGAGGTCAACCTCGCCTTGGCCAGCGCGCTGCTGGCGCATAGGAGTGAAGAGGTCGTACCCTTGCTCAAGTACGCTGTTTGGAATGGAGATTTCAATCAGAGCAGTTTGGCGGCATTCCTTGTGGCCGACAGATATGGGGCATTGCGGTTGATGCAATGGCTGGAGCGTCCTCCCGTAGGTGCACGGACCGAAGATCTGCGGCGTTTGGGGTTTACGGTGGGAAGCTTGGGCGGCAAAGAAGCCCTCGATCTGCTGGCGAGGCACCTTGGGTCCGCCGCTGGTGAGGAGCGCCCGGAGCTTCAAGGCGCCCTGTTAGGGGTATTAAGTGCGCGCACTTATTAGTCCTCAGTACAAACCCAGCGGTCCTCTGGTGGAGGAGCGCATCCGGTGCATGCGCCAGGATTCATGAGCTCCGGACACAGCTGGAAGCCCAATGGGCTGACGACATGGACCACCGATTTCGGATTGGAAGGGGCTTTCGTGGGCACCATGAAGGCTGTTTTTATCAGTGGCTTTCCCTCGGGCCGTTGGGTGGATTTATCCCATGGCGTGGCTCCCCAGGACACCCATGCTGCAGCACTTGAGCTCCGACATGCCTACCCCTATTTCCCGGAAGGCAGTTTGCACGTGGCGATTGTGGATCCGGGCGTAGGAACATTGCGTCGCATTCTCATCGCGGAGAAAGCCGGACACGCCTTCCTGGCCCCCGACAACGGTCTCTTAGGCGGGGTTTTGGAGGAAGGCGACCCAGTTTGGTCCCCCGACCCAAGTCCCTGGGAGCTACCCGCGAAGAGTTCAACGTTCCATGGGCGTGACGTATTTACTCCCATGGCTGCGGCCCTGGCGAGCGGGCGTTTGGCCTTAGAAGCAGCGGACTTATTCCCGACTTGGGATCGGGGCCAGCAGGTGCCTCCATTGGCTTTGGAACCAGGGATTTTTGAAATCCAAGTACTGCTGGTCGATCACTTTGGCAACCTTGTCACCAATTGGGATGTTTCGCAATCTGGACCGCTTCATGAGCGGGCTGAGGTACGAATCGGTTCCCATGTTGTCCCGATCGTGAAGACCTACGCAGATGTGCCCTGCACGGACGTCCTGGCCCTGATAAACTCCCTCGGACATCTAGAGATCGCCCAGCGCAATGGGTCCGCCTCGGACCGTTTGCACCTGGGTGTTGGCGATGTCCTCGAACTAAGAAACAAACCATGAACAAAGATCAACGAATCGCCTTCATCGGCGTTCCCATGGACCTGGGCGGTGGACGCCGAGGAGTGGACATGGGGCCCAATGCTGTACGAATTGCGGGAGTCAAGCGCGCCGTAGAGAGGCTTGGATTCGGGTTTGTGGACCACGGAAATCTTCCGGTGGTTGAGCCTGAAACGCGCGTGCCCGCGGATCCCAAGGCGCGTTTCTTGGAAGAGATCTCAGACGCCTGCACCCGGCTCGCCAATGAAGTGGAAACTCGCTTGGATGAGGGGGACTTTCCCCTGGTCGTCGGTGGCGACCATTCCATAGCGATCGGAACCGTTTCTGGCATTGCTTCGCACTTTCACAAAAGCGACCAAAAGATCGGATTGATCTGGTTTGACGCCCACGGGGACATGAACACGCCGGAAACCTCTGAGTCCGGCAACATCCATGGCATGCCGCTGGCGGCTTTGCTCGGATATGGTCCTGGTTCCCTGACTCGCTTGAGTCGGCGCTTCCCTGCGGTCGATGTAGAGAATGCAGTGCTGGTCGGGATTCGATCCCTGGACGAGCGCGAGCGGGAAATGGTGAACAAGTCGGGCATTCGATGCATCACCATGAAGGAAATCGACCAACATGGAATACACAAGGCAATGGAAGAGGCTATTCAAATCGCCAGTAACGGCACCGCAGGCTTCCACCTATCCTTCGACTTGGATGGAACCGATCCCAGCGTCGCTCCCGGAGTCGGTACTCCCGTCCCTGGCGGAATTTCCTTCCGCGAGGCCCATACCGTGTTAGAGCTATGCGCCGAAAGCGAGAAGCTGGTGGGCCTTGAGATGACCGAAATCAACCCGATCTTGGACGAGCGCAATCGTACAGCCCAAGTTACGGTCCAATTCATCGAGTCCGCCTTAGGCCGGCGAACCCTCTAAATCCGACCCCAAGAAAACAAGCCGTGCTGTTTCTTATCCGATCGATCCGTACCCACCGGAGGCTGCTGAAAGATTTCGTAATCCGAGATCTCAAGGCACGCTATGTGGGATCGAGCATGGGCTTTTTCTGGTCGGTAATTTTTCCGATCATAAACCTGTTCGTTTACATGTTTGTGTTCCGCCTGGTGCTGAACACGCGCTGGAGTGACTCCCAAGGTGCCACCGAGGTCGCCCTGGTCATGCTGGCGGGAATCGTGGTGTGGACTGGATTTTCCGAGACGATTTCGCGCAGTACAAACTGTTTGGTGGAGCATGCAAACCTGATCAAGAAGGTCGTGTTCCCGAGCCAATTGCTGCCAGCCTACTTGACGATATCATCGTTGATCAACATGGCGATCGGTCTGCCTGTCGTCGTTGGGATGATCGCACTTTTGACCTATGCCTCGGAGCCGGACGTGCATCTGAGGCTGGATGTGGTTCAGGTGAAAGTGGAAAGCCCGGAACAGGTTCTAGAAGAGGGTCAAGAAGCAGCTCCCGTTGAGATGAAGACCATCATCAATTCCAACAGCTATCTGGTCGGGGAAGCGGATCCCTTAGGGCGGATTGTGCGGTTGCAGTTGTCCCGCGGCCTCTCCACCCACACCCGGGTTCGCCTCAAGGTCGGTGGAACCGCCACCCCTGGCGAGGACTACGTGGCACTGCCGGAGTGGATTTCGATCCCGCCTGGGCAGGTTCACACTGCGATTCGAATTCAGCCCCTCTCCGACGGTGTTGCAGAGCCTAGGAGGGAGACCGTGACGATCGAGTTGGTCGAGGCCGATGGATTGGGTCTCTACATGCCCAAAGGGGAGCTCGATACGCGTCAGAATATACTGACCATGAATATCGCGGACTCGGATGCGCCGGCCCTGGCACCCGATGACAAACTACGTTCTGTTGATACGTTCGGGCCTTTCAAGGTCGAACCCGGCTACAAGCCCTTGGGTTTAGGCCTCTCGATGGTCGTATTGCCCCTGCTGTTCTTGCTGCAGGGTATCTTCACCGTGGGACTTTCATTCTTCCTGAGCACTCTCAACGTGTTCTTGCGTGACACCTTCCACTTGGTCGGCGTGGGCGTGACGGTTTGGATGTTTGGTACGCCGATCTTCTATCCGGCGGCCATGGTCGAGAAGGCCGGCTTCGGCTGGATGCTCAACCTCAATCCGATGTACTGGCTCATCGAAGCCTACCGCGACGTGCTGATCCACGGCCTTTGGCCTAATTGGATGGCCTTGCTGGCATTCTTTGTGGTCAGTATTGGAGTCTTGACCGTGGGCTCGCGCTTCTTCAAATCCCAAACCCACCGCTTTCCCGACCTCCTCTAGGAGCCGCCATGGATAAATCTGTAATGGAAAAGGATGTGGCTTCGTCCGCCATTCGAGCGGAAGGCTTGAGCAAGCGCTATCTGATGTATGACAAGCCGTCTCATAGGCTGCTCGACATGCTCACGAAAACCACCAAGCGTGGCAACGAGTTCTGGGCGTTGAAGGACGTATACCTCGATATTCCGCACGGTTCTACCGTGGGCATCATCGGAGAGAACGGCGCCGGTAAAAGTACGCTTTTGAAGCTCTTGACTGGGATTGCTCGGCCAACGACAGGGTCGGTTGTGACAAACGGTCGCGTGGCATCGCTGTTGGAGCTTGGCGCTGGTTTCCACCCCGAGTTTTCGGGGCGCGAGAACATCTTCCTAAACTGCTCCATCCTCGGCATGAGCGATGATGAGATTCGCGATCGCTACCAGTCGATTGTCGATTTCTCCGAGCTGGGCGATTTCATCGAACGGCCGGTCAAAACGTACAGTTCGGGCATGTATGTGCGCTTGGGCTTTTCCGTAGCGGCCAGTGTGAATCCGGACATTTTGCTGATCGATGAAGCTTTGTCCGTGGGTGATGAACACTTCAAAGGGAAGTGCATCAACCACCTGAATGAGTTTCGCGAGAAAGGCAAGACGACGGTCTTCGTCAGCCATGATATGGGCTCGATCAAGTCCATGTGTCAATGGGTGGTGCTCTTGGATCAGGGCAAGGTCCTGAAGCAGGGCAGCTCCGACAAGGTGGCAGACGAATATTTGAAGCGTGCCCACGAGCGTGGCAACGAGCGTATGTCCGCCTTCAATCGCGGCGCTTCCGAATATCCCCGGTGGGGCAGCGGTGAGGTCGAGACGACCGAAATCGAATTGGTTGGCAAGGACGGGAAACCCACCCATGTGTTTCAACCGGGTGAGAAATTCAAAGTTCGCATCAATTTCCGTGTGCTCAAAAAGTGCCAAAAGCCCGTATTTGGAATAGGCATGTACCGCTCGGACGGAACCTATATTAACGGCTCGAACCATTCCTGGCGCCAGGCGCCCATCGATATCGAGGTGATGGAAGAGGGGGAGCATGGTTGCGCGGAAATGAGTTTCGATTCGTTGCCGCTGCTCAAAGGCGAGTATTATCTAACGTCGTTCCTATACGACCACAGCAAAGCCTCGCCCACGCCAATCGATCATCGTGAGCACGCCGTAACCTTTCAGGTCATCGATTCGGACCATCGTCAGCACGGTATGCTCTTCCTGCCCACGCTTTGGGAGGTCAGTCACGGTACCGGCGACAACACGAACAAGCGGACCTCCCAGGCATGACCGACATCTACGCACTCCCTTTTGATCAGTACCAGCGCTATCGCTTGGTCGCTGATCTTTTGGTTAAGGCGTTGGGTGCTCGCAGTGGGCGTATTTTGGATGTGGGAGGGCGGACGGAGCTGTTAGGCCGTTTTCTCGAGGGACACGAAATCTTCCTGGTTGACGTTGAGATCTCGGATGCCAAGGGTCTGATTCTTGGGTCTGGAGCCGCACTTCCTTTTGCGGACAATAGCTTTGATGCGGTATGCGCTTTTGACACCCTGGAGCATATTCCTGTTGTCCTGCGGGATGCCTTTGTTGCGGAATGCGCGCGCGTTTCCCGTGGTTTCGTATTTTTGGCGGGTCCCTACGATTCCCCCGAAGTGGCGCGCTCTGAAGAACTCCTGCAGGAGTTCCTCAAGCAAAAAATCGGCCAGCCCCATCGGTATCTAAACGAACATCGCGAGTTGGGTCTTCCCGATCGGTCCCGGGCGATGGAGATTTTGGAGCAGGCCGGCGGCCAAGTGGGAGTGGTCGGGCACGCGAACCTGGAACGTTGGCTGTTGGCCATGTGCCTCGAGATGTATATGGAGAGCGATCCGCTGCTCCAGCCCCTGGCCAGGCCCTTTTATCGATTCTACAACCGCCTGGTTTTTCCCCACGACCATGCGGGCCCTGTATATCGCCATGTGGTCATGGCTAGTTTTGGGGGGGGCGCGCTTCCCACCACCGAAGATGTTTTGCAAGCGCCAGCGTTGCCGGCCGAAACGGAACGTCAGTTGCAAACCTTCGCGAAGGATTGGATGTGCGTCGATCGCGAACACCAAGTTTGGAAGCCCGAATTTGCACGCTTGACGGGCATCATCGGAGATCTGGAGAAAGATCTGGTCGAGCACAAGCAGTCCCTGCAAACGAGTGGTGCTGATCTGACAGCGCACAAGGACACTTTGGGCGCCGTGCGGATGGAACTTTCGGAACTCTCCAAGGGAAGCGCGCAGCAGCTACATGAGCTCAATGCCCAATTCCAGGCCCATAGCGAGCAGGCCACCCACCTGGTGACGACCTTGAAGGAGCAGTCCGAGGGTAGTCAGGCGGCCATTGAAAGCCTGCGCTCGCACTACGAAGGTGCCATGGAAGCCGCGCAGGTCGCGGGCGAAACGGTTCAGACGGAATTGGGGGCGGAGTTGACGCGAACCCAGGAGCATGCCGGCAACCTGCAAGAGCAGACGATTCGCCTACAGGAGCATGCGGCCAATTTGGAGGCCGAGCGAGGACGAGCGAACAAGGTGCTTATAGATTTAGAGGGGGAAAACATACGGCTCGATGGACAGGCCCAGGGGCTTGGCGTGAAGGTGCAGGGTTTGGCTGATGAGGCCCTTCGGATGAAAAGAGAATTGGAGAGCACCCAAGGGCAGTTGGAGAACACACAAGAGCAATTGGAGGGCTCGCAGGAGCAGTTGGAGAGCACCCAAGAGCAGTTGGAGAACACACAAGGGCAATTGGAGAACACCCAAGGGCAATTGGCGGCGGCCAAAGAAGCCTTGCGAAGCTGGAGCAAAGCAGTGGGCCGGGTTCTCGGGCGAAAGTACCGAGGCTAGGCGGCGGCTGGGCCTTGGGCCAGGATCCACCCGATCCCTGCGTGGGTTTTGGGGCCGTTCTTCGAAAGGCGGCGGGGGCTACATTCTCGTCCCGCGTCCGGTCTCGGGTCGTGCTTCGCTCATGGATCCTTGACCCAGTTTTGTGGGTTCTGGCATACCCTGTGCCCGGGAGTGGATTTCCTGCCCTTGCCGCTCGGTCTGAGGGTTCATCCCAAAGACCCTGTCGGCTATAAATGGTCCTTGCCAAAGTTCCTAAGGAACACGCTACCGTTCAGGGCCTTCCCCCAACCCCTCAATCCTACCCTTGCAATCCAACCCAATCGATGTGCGCTCATTCGCAGAGCGGGTCAACCGCTGGCTGGATCCCAATGCACGGGATGCGGATGTGGTGATTTCCGCCCGAGCCCGCTTGGCGCGTAACATTCAAGGATTCAGCTTTCCGTCGCATTTAGCTCCCGATAAGGCCGCCGAGTTGTGCGATGTGGTACGCCCTGCATTGCAGGAATCCCGCATGGATGGAGATACCCAGTGGATTGCCATGGGGGAAGCCAGCCCCGTCTTGCGGCTACTTCTATTGGAGCGCAATCTGATCAGCCGCGACCTGGTGAATGAAGAGGTCCTGGGCCAGTGCTTGCCGGGTCGAGGTTTGGCCTTTGGGCATTCTGAGACCCTGTCTGCAATGGTCGGCGAGGAAGACCATTTGCGTCTGTGTGCGCTGGCTCCGGGGTTTGACATTCGGGGTGCGTTGCAGCGAGTGCGTGAGCTGGATGAGAAACTGGAGAACACGCTGCCGTACGCTGTGAGCGAGGAGTTGGGCTATTTGACCGGCTGCCCCACGAACGTGGGAACTGGGCTGCGCGCTTCGATCATGCTGCACCTGCCGGCGCTAGGTTTGGTGCGGAATGAGCTTCAGAAAGTCTTCACAGCTGCCCAGCACACGGGACTCGCCGTGCGCGGCATGCACGGGGAGGGCAGTCGTGCAACAGGGGACTTCTATCAGATTTCCAACCAAGTCACTTTGGGGCGTAGCGAAGATGACTTGATCGAAGACTTGGAAGCTCTGGTTCCCTACATCGTTGGTTTTGAGAGGCGCGTAAGAGAGTCCCTTTTGGAAGAGCACCGGGGGCCCCTGCACGATCGCGTGGCCAAATCCTATGGCATCTTGCGCACAACTCGTTCGTTGGCTACAGGCGAAGCCTTGGCTCACATTTCTGCCGTTCGGCTGGGCTTGCACTTAGGGCTGTTGCCCGAGTTGTCGCTTAATGTGCTCGACCGACTTTGGACCCAACTGCAGAAAGGTCACCTGCAAGCTCTCTCCGACCGCGGGGAAAAGGACCTCGTGGAAGCCTCAGAGCGGGACAAATTAAGGGCTAGCCTGATTCGATCCAGGCTCGGTTAGGCTTATGCGCCCCGTGATGGGCGTAAGTGGTTCCTCTGAAACAGCTTAGGCGCCGATCAGCACAGTGGGTTACTGCGCATCAAGCAGGGGAGTCTGGATTTGGGGTCTCCATAGGAACGCCCAAATGGGGGGAGGTCTGGGAGGGGCCTCCTAAATGGCTAAGGTCACTAGTGGATATTTCCGAAGTGGAAAGCAGGTTGGGGTTCAGGTCGCGCTCCCACGGTCCCGATAGCCCGGAGACATCCAAAGAAATCTCTTTTGGGGCAACCTAATGATCAAATTCCTATACCTAGCTTCAATCCTGACAATCTCGCTGTCTGGATCAGCCACAGCCATCAACAACGATGGCCTCTTCGCACGTCTGGAAGTCCGTTCTGGGCGAGTCCAAGTTGTACAAGGCGATAGCCCTGCGAGCGCCCTGCGCCGGGGCGACGACCTTTCGGTGCGCGGAGCGACCCACCTGGAAGTCACTTCCGGTTCCGAGGTCCGCATCTCGTACCCTGGCGTGGCCAGCATGCACATTTGGGGGCCCGCCTCCCTGGATTGGCAGTCCGTGCCCGCGCAGAACACATCCAACTTGCAGAATCTGGAGACCTTGTCTTCTGGAGGAATCGCATGGAACATCTTCCACGCCACTTGGTGTGATCTCGAAGTGCGCCGCGGTCGCCACATGCTCAACATGCCTGGGGATTGGAGCGCTGTCGTCCAAGGGGGTTCCGTACGCCTACGTGGTCTGGCGACTGGTCCGCTTGAGGTGCGTGTCAACGCCGGCGATCCGCTGCAGCTTTTCTGGTCTGGCGAGCAAAGCCAGGCCCGTCCGCCTCTCACTGTGTACCCGGGCTCCAACCTGCGGTTGGAGCGTCCTTCCAGTGCGAAAGTGGACCAGAGCGGAAAATCGGAGGCCTGGCAGCAACCTGCCTGGCCTTACCGTCGCTCATCCGAGACCCAAGAGCAAAACACCGATCGCCAAGGCCGCGTAGAAGACACGCGTCGGACTCAAGCGTGGCCCGAACCGAACCCGGCTGCTCATCTTCACGAGACCCAAGCTCAAGTCACTCTGCTGCCGCAGATCGAACGCGTTCAGGTCCAAGTGGAATCCACTCGCCTGCATAGTACAGCCCCCATGGATGTGGCTCCGGTGCGACAGACCGCTCAACGGGGAGCTCCGCTGACTCCGCAGGCTTCCCCCTCGAAGGCCTCTCCCGTGCAACACAAGCGGTCCGTTCCGAATACGGCCTATGTCGGTAAGCACTGGCGCGAAGTGGCTTTTGACAAGCTTATCTCCTGCGGCTCTGTGACCGTGGAAGACCGCCCCGGAGTGGAAACTCGAGTCTTCGCAGGGGGGCGCCGCAAAGTGCTCGTGGACCGCTTCGACGGAAGTCCCACCTGGGTCTTCGGTCTAAACCAGGACTACCATCTACTGCCCGGATCCGTTGCGGTCTTCGACCAAGCAGGCAAATTGATTCTCAGCCACGGCTCCATTGAGACGTTCACGGCCAATAGTCAACGCCCTAGCCTCCTGACCCTCCACTAAACGGGCTTCGCCCCATTCAAGCGCCCCGTGTTTCTGCTCTAAGGAACGCGGGGCGCTTGTGTTTGTGGCTTGCAGGGCCATGTGATCCCTGTCGAAAGTCGGTTAAAGCGGAGCATTCGCATGCGTCGAAGGCAATACAGTCACACGATTCCGGCCGAGCAAGGCAATGGGGCTCACACCAGAGATCGCGGTAGAAGACACGGGATAGCCGCCACAGAGTCGTTCCAGGATCCACCCTCCACTGACCCCGACGCACAAAAAGGCCCCCCCCGCTGCAGTGGGGGACTGCGACGGGGGGGGGTAAAAGGCTCCTCCACGAAGGGGAATTTAGGAGGGCCCGGTTTAGCGGGGGACCGTCATTCCGGAGGTCAATTCACGCACAGCGGCGGAAAGATTGTCGGCAAGTATTTCCGGTTCGACGTGCAGGGCGCCATCGCTAATAGCTTGGCCAGTGCGAACTCCCGCCATATGGCAGCCTGCTCTCCAGCCAGCAACCAAGTCTTCAGTGTGGTCCCCTACGACCCATGAAAGGGGTAGGGAGATCCCTTCTGATTGGGCGGCATGATACATGGCGCCAGTGTTCGGAAGGCGATAGACCGAATCGCGCTTGTTGATTTCAGAATCGTCCGGATGCTCGATACAGATATAGCTGCGAGTAACGGAGACTCCGTGGGTGCGCATGGTTTCGATCATGGACGCGTGGATCTCGGTCCAAGCCTCCTCGGTGATCCGTCCCTCCTGGACGGCCAATTCGTTTCCGATGATGTAAATATTCCAACCGTCCTGACCCGCATGAAAAAGACTTTCCAGTGCGCCAGGGGTGAAAATAATGTCCTCAGGAGTCTCAAGGAAACCGGATTTCGGAGTTTCAAGGAGAGTTCCGGTGTGGTCTACAAAGAGGCCGCGTCGGGCTTGCTGCGTGCCTGGCAGCGGAGCGAAGTTAAAATGCATGTAAGGTGCTTGGATGGGGTGACTCGTGGAATATCGAACTCACTTCCGTTCTCGGTCACAAGCCGTATTTCCTGAGTTGGCAGAGGTAAGTATTTGCATCGAAGGCGAGATTCCCTCTGGATGTGGAAGGACTTTCCGGTATTGCGTTTCGAAGCGAGAATCCCCAGGGTTCTAACCCACTATGTGTACGAACTCCTGCGTTTTGGGATCTTCCCAGTTCGATAGTTCCACTGAACCGGCTAATAAAAAACACTAGTGTCTACCCATACCCAACCAAAGCAGGATTCAGCGTCCAGCCGCAAATTGCGGATCGCGCTGATTGTGGACCCATTCACCCTGCGTATGAAGGGTGGGGACCATGCGCCGATCCTATCGGGCGAGCTGTTGGGTCGAGGGCATCGGGTGCGTGGCTTTGGTGCTCCTCCGGGAGTGATCCCTCGATCAAGATTTGAAAAGGCCAGCCAGGGTGATGGCCTGGGCGTGATGGGTTTCGGACCCGATGTGATCGTGGTTTACGACGTGCTCTCGCCAGCAGGTCTGCATGGTGCCCATTGCGCTTCCAAGCTTGGTGTACCCCTGATTGCCGTTGAGGAAGGCTTTGCTGGCCGCGGCGGCTGGTGGGAAGAGACTCGTCGCTACGTGGGCGAGAAGCTCTGGGGTGGATACGTGCGTAAGCGCGTGGACTCCGTGGTGGCACTCGATGACTTTGCAAAGGGTGAGGCACTGCGCCAGGGATTCACGGAAGATAAAGTCCACGTGCTTGGCAGAGGCGTGGATTTAGAACAATTTCGGCCGGGCCTAACCAGTGATCTTCCTGCAAGCCACGGAGCCAGCGGTCTGAGCCTCTTGTATCTAGGAGACCTGGAAGAGGGTTATCACTTGGAAACCGTTATTCAAGCTTTTGCAGCTACGGTGGGGCAGCGTGAAGACTGGACCCTTCTCTTGGCAGGCGATGGTCCCCTGCAGGCTGCGTTCATGGCTCATGCGAGTCGCCTGGGCGTGGGGGGACGCGTTCATTGGTTGGGCAAGCCTCGAACGGAAGAGATTCCCGGATTGATGGGGGCCGCGACCCTGTTGGTAGCCCCGGGTGGCGAGAGTGTGCGCGATAGTCTCATGGCCGTGCGGGCTCTTGCTTGTGGACTCCCTATTTTAGCGGCCGATTTACCGCGCTATACCTGTGCTGTGCAGGAAGGTCATACCGGATTGCTCGTGGAACCGGGCGAGGCCAACGCTTGGACGGAAGCCATTCGCTTGGCCGCTGGTTCGCCCAACCGCCGTGAGAGCTGGGGTCGCAATGCTCGTGAGTATGCGGAGGATGCATTCCATTGGCCGCACGTTGCACATCGGTTTGAGACCTTGATTTGGAAGGCGATCGAACAAAGGCAGGAGCGCTTAGAGGCCAAGCCCGTACTGCGTCGTCAACGAAGAGAAGCGGTGGAAGAAACCCGCAAGAGTCCGCCCGAACACCTCGCAAGCTAAAGTGGACCCCACGAAAAGAGCTCGCAAGCCCTGGGCCATGCGAGCTCGTTGTGCTTGTCTCTGGTGAGCGCGAAGCTACGCGACTCTATGCATCGGTAGCTTTCTTCAACTCATCACGAAGGAAGGTCAGGTCGGTTGCGTATTGGGCAATCGCCGTGCGTGTGGCTTCATCGATTTCCTTGAAGTTACACGTGGCTTTGATGCCATCACTGCGCTCTTCCATTTCGGCGATTTCGACCTTGGCCTCGCAGTAGCCACGCTGCAGCAAGGGCAGGCGGAACTTGACGGACCAGTCGGTGCCGACCGCGAGCAGCTGGCCCATGTCGAATGCGGAAAGTCCGGTGCTGCCCCCTTTCCAAGTGAAGCTAAGGGCTTCAGGAGTCAACGAAGCCATGCGACCGACTCCGGTCCAGTTTTTCCCGAAGGCATGTCCGTGCAGCGGATTGTCGGACTTGGCGGCTTCCAGGAAGTGATCGATACGCGAGGCATCCTTCGGCTTGAAGATCAAGGCCGAGGGGTCGAGTTTGAGCTCCCCGTCTTCCGCAGGTGAGCTTTTCGCTTCTTCGGCGCCGGTGACTCCACGAACGGCTAGTTCGTCTGAGTCATAGACGTTGAGCACTCGGTCGAGTCCGACTTTGCTGAGAATGTCACGGCAGAAGGGGCTTGGCCTTGAGATGCCGAGCTTGCCGCCGCCATTGGATACGACTTTACCAGCCTTGAGGATCGAGCCTAAGGCGGTGGAATTGATGTACTTAACCAGACGTAGATTGAGGATCAGATTGGGGGATCCAGTATCCAAGGCGGACTGGACTTCCTGTTCTAACAGGGGGCAGTAATACGTATCGAATTCCCCTCTCAGGTGCAGGATGGTGTACTGGTCGCCGGGCTCAACGGAAATATGCATGGTTGCGATAGGGGAGGAGTGACTCTCGGGGGCCAAAATTGGCTGCCGCAGTGTACGTCAAGGGGCCCCCTTGTGGGAACGGGCTTTTGAGCGGTGGGTTTGCGGCCCTCCTAGTATTAGAATGACGGCAACATGGCTTTGTGGAAGAGAAAAAAGCAGGCGGAAGTGCCTGCGGTGGACGTGAGTCCCGAATTGGCGGATCCTGTGGTGTCTCGCGGGGATGAACCCTCTGGATCTGTGGCATTCTTTGCTGCCGGATCCAACGCGGATCGCCGCAGGGTGGACGTCTTGCTGGACTCCATTGCTCGCGTGTCGGCCTCCCAAGACCTGGACAACCTAGTCGATCACGTGGTGGATTCCGCGATCCAGGCGACCCAGGCGGAGAGGGGCATCCTGGTCCTACAGGACGATATACACGCCTCGCCGATGGTGCGCGTGGCTCGTGGTGGCGGCATAGCCCTGGAGGATGTGCGCTATTCCACCAGTGTGGTGGCCAAAGTCATGGCCTCGGGCATGCCCATGCGCAGTACGGTGCGGGCCGGCGAAACCCCAGCCGATCTGGGTGCCAGCCTGGTGGATCTCAAATTACGTGCGGTGATGTGCGTCCCTGTTAAGACGGGGGGCGAAGCGGGTAAAACAGGTGCGAGTGGAGTGCTTTACGTGGATTCCCGAGCGGCCACGCGGGAGTTTACGGACGCTGATTTGGGCCTGTTTCACGCCCTGGCCCAGCACATTGCAATCGCTATGCAGAATCGGACCCTCGCATTGCAGGCGGTGGACCGGGCGCGATTGCAGCGCTCGCTGGAGATTGCGGAGGAGATCCAACAGGGGTTGATGCCCGACTCATCTCCGAACGTTGAAGGGTTTGTGGCCTACGGGTGGTTTCGAGCGGCGGAGCATGCAGCCGGAGACTTTTTCGATTTCGTTCCCACCCAATCCGGCGCTTTGGCCGCCGTGGTTGGGGATGTGAGTGGGCATGGCATTGGTCCGGCATTGATCACGGCCACAGCGCAGGCTGGCTTGCGCGCGTATCTGCGTTTGAACGCGGACCCCGCCCAGGTCCTGACCCTTCTGAATCAGGATCTCTCCGAGCGTATGGAAGTCGGCATGTTCCTGACTTTGGCATTAGTGGTCGTAGGCCGAGATGGCCATACACAAAGCGTGAATGCCGGCCACCCAGCCCCGATGGTGTGGCGTAAGGAGAGTCAGAGCATCGAGTGCCTTCAAGAGCATGAGCTAGCGGTTGGCTTGTCCGAAGGGCACCAATACTCGGTCACCTCGTATTTACAATTGAATCCCGGCGATATTATTTTGGTCTACAGCGACGGCTTAGTGGAGGCCCGGCATCCTACTCGGCCCGATCGCCT
>JBLFXY010000030.1:0-19686 GCA_047611645.1 Glaciecola sp. | reverse complement strand
GACGAGTGGCGCGCAAAGCTTGAGAAAGTGGGTATGGATATAAGCCTATTGGGAGGCAAAGTCTCCGTTGGCGAAGGTTGCGAAGAGTGCTTCCACTCAGGCTACTCTGGACGTACCGCGATCTATGAGATCATGCCCGTCGACGAGACCTTGCGCACACAAATCATGGATGGCGCCGGCGCGACAACCATGAAGCGATCCGCCGTCGAACGGGGCATGGTGACCCTACGCGAAGATGGCCGTCAAAAGATCCTAAGCGGTCATACCACCGCTGACGAGGTCCTCCGTGTAACCCAACTCGACTTCGAGTAGGCCCGTACCATGCCGATTTACGAGTACAAAGCCTACGCCCCCGGTGGCGCCACCCAGGCGGGCATCGTTGATGCCGATACCGAACGCGACGCACGCAACAAGCTGCGTCGGGAGAAACTACTGGTACACAAGATCACGGAAGTTCGTGGTCGAGGGTCCAAGAAGAAGAAAAGAACAAAGGGCGAGAAGAATACGGACAGCGCGCTCACCAAGGCCATAGACGCCCGTGCGGCGCGCCAGGGTCCTGGCGCGAAAGAAGACGAGATCATCTGTGGTGTGACGCGCCAACTCGCAACCCTACTCGGATCGGGCATCCCCCTTACCGACTCGCTTTCCGCGATCGTCGAACAAGCCGAAAAGCGCAACGTGGAAACCATGTTTCGCCAAATTCGTGAAGACATTCAAACGGGAGTGAGCCTGGCCGATGCGCTCGGTCGCCACCCGCGTTGGTTCTCCGAGCTGTACGTGAATATGGTCAGCGCTGGCCAAGCCACGGGCAACTTGGATGGGGTCCTCAAGCGACTGGCCGATTACATGCAGATGCAGCGTGGACTGCGCAGCAAAGTTGTCGGCGCCCTCACATACCCGATGATGATGCTTGGAATCGGTTTCATCGTGGTAACGATATTGATGGCAAAGGTGGTTCCAGAAATCACCGCCATGCTGATCGACCAGGGTAAAGCCTTGCCCCCCGCCACAAAGATCCTGGTGATGGTCAGTAAGGTCTTCCAGGACTACTGGTGGGTGCTCTTCGCGGGTATCGCTATCGCCTCGACAGTTCTGGAACGCTTCTACAAGAACTCGGACAAGGGCCGGCTCGCAATCGATAAGGCCCTGCTGCGTATTCCCGTTCTGGGTGAATTGTTGCGCAAGGCCGCAGTCGGGCGCTTCACCCGCACCTTGGCCACATTGCTGCAGTCGGGTGTTCCCGTCATTCAGTCCCTCGACATCACCCGCAAGGTGGTTGGAAATCGGGTTGTGGCAGACGCCACAGAGCACATCAAGAACCGGGTCATCGAAGGTACGGACATCTCCACACCCCTAAAAGCCAGCGGCGCCTTCCCTTCGGTGGTAGGCTACATGGTGGCTGTCGGAGAACAATCCGGTGAGCTAGAAGAAATGCTGGACCGCATCGCGGGTTCCTTCGACGAAGAGATCGACGTGGTTACCGAACGCTTCACGGCCCTTCTGGAGCCGATCATGATCGTTTTCCTGGCAGGAATCGTCGGTTTCATCGTCTACGCCATCGTACAACCCATCCTGGAAATCGGACGCGTCTAGAGCACGCCTCCCCTCCCACCCCTCGAAACATGAAAATCAATAAGAGAATCAAGCGGGCCGCTCAAGCTGGCTTCTCCCTCGCAGAATTGATGGTCGTCATCTTGATCATCGGCCTCCTCTCAACACTGGTCGTGCCCAAGGTCATGGACAGCTTTGGCGACGCAAAATGGGGCAAGGTTCGCGCGGACCTGAGTACCCTAGGCGGTGTCTTGCAGACTTTTGCCACGAAGAATGGCGGCAACTTCCCGGATAGCCTCGAGCGCCTTGTCGAGAATGACGGCAATGGCAAACGCTATCTAACGTCAACGGTTGTGCCCAAGGACCCTTGGGACAACGAGTACGTCTACAACCCGCCCGAGGGCGTCACCGAATTCGAATTGATTTGTTACGGCAAGGATGGCGTTCCCGGCGGCGAATCCGATGATCGCGATCTAAGCTATCAAGACGTCGTCAACGGATTGAAGTAGTCCAAAATCCACTCGGTGACTCAAAGCAGCCCATTTCCACCCGCCCCATTCCCAACCGGCAAGGGAACTCGACATGCGTATGAAAGGCCAAACAAATTGGGCCCGGAGGGGATTCTCCCTCGTCGAGCTTATGGTGGTGGTGATGATTATCGGACTCATGACCTACGCGGTCAGCATGAGTTTTGATTCGATGGTTCCGGGCGAGCGTCTCAATACCTCCGTGCGCGAGTTAGCTGCTGTGCTCCGCGATGCGCGACGCGAAGCCACAAACCGCAATATGGAATTCTTCGTTGAGTACGATCTCGACGAAAACAGCTATCGAACGATCACCCCCTTCCTTAAGGGTGGAGGCCTCTTCCTGGCCGGCATCCACAACGAGGAGGAACGCTTCCTTTCGCTTTGGACCCCGCTCAAAGAGGGTGTTTCATTTGAGCGGATTTCGGTAGCAGGCCAGGACCAAAGCAGAGGGAAAGCTGTCGTTCGCTTCGACCCCAGCGGTGCAGCCTCTTCCCACTACGTCATGCTCAGCCAACCGCGCTTCGACAATCTGTTCACCGTCGAAGTGATGGCTCTTACCGGATTGATTAAATTTCACGACGGGCTTTTCGAGCGGGAGCAGCCCGAGGACGACGACTTCGAGTAGGTACATATGAAGATCTTCACAAGCAATTCACGGTCGGAGTCGGGCTTTACCCTAGCCGAGGCCGCCATCACCATCGCTTTGGTGGGGTTGACGATCACGTACACCTTGCGCGCGCTCACCGCGGCCCAAACCACGGCCGCCCACACCCATGAGGTCAAGCTAGCCCGGGAAATGGCACTGCGCACACTAGGCGAGGTGGCGACCGGACTATTCCTGGTGGACGGTAATGAGGTTCTGACCGGTACCTACGATGAAGAGGTTGCGCCCTACATGGCCTACGAAGTGGCCTTTGGCGATGCCGTGCTTTCCACGCGTTCGCAGGACAGGAACAGCAGCGATTACGATAAGCCGTTCGACAACTGGCGTTCCCGTGAGGAATACCGGCAGGAAACCGACACTGAGGATGATTTGGCAGGGGATCATGAACCCTTCGAGAAGATCGTGATTCGTGTCTCTTTCCCCAAGCATTCCGACCTTCCCGACTTCATCGAATTGGAGTCCTGGATCCCCTGGGAGCAAGTTTATGGTCCGGATGAGGCGCTGGATGAATTGCTCGAAGACGATGGAACTCAAGCAGATGATGGGAGCCAAGACGATGAATAACCTCCGCCCGCGCCTTAACCAGCGATCGGCCTTCACCATTGTAGAGGTCATGATCGCCGTGGCGATCATGTCCATGATGCTGGTTGCGATCCTGCAGGTGCTCTCCGCCGTGCGACTGACCCGCGACCGCATTCACAACACCCAAGAAACCCAAATGGCGGGGCCCATTATCATGGACCTCATCACCGAGGACTTGCGTGGCCTACACATTCTGGGTCGTGCTAAGGTGGAACATCTCAAAATCAACGATCGGGTGCTGTACGGGCTGGATGCGGACCGCATCGACTTCGTCACCACAACATCGAGTCGGGAACCGGTGATGATCGATGGAAGACTGCGCCGCAGCCAGGTATCTGAAGTGGGCTATGTCACGCGCTCGAACCCCCAAGACGATGAGTTCCTTGAGTTGTTCAGACGCGAAGATTTTGGCGTCGATGAGTTGCCCTACTTAGGCGGAACATACACGTTCCTCTCCGACCGAGTGAAGTCTTTCACGATCGAGTGTTTCGCCCAGGACGGGGACGAAGCCGAGGTGATTACCGAATGGGGCTCCCAGAAAGTCACCGATGATACCTACGTGGGCCTACCCGCCTCGGTCATCATCACTCTGACCTTGGAAAACGCACCGCGCTTGCTCCAGGAGCAGCTGGAATTCCAAAGCACGGCGCGCATGACCGTCACCTATCAGCGTACCATCCGCTTCCCCGAGGCCCAGCGTAGGCAGGAAAGCGAGTTGGTGTTCCTAGGCATACCCTCCCTGCCGACTGGAGAGGACGGACAAGGCGATGATGACTCGACTGGCGATGATCCTACTGTCGTAGGCGGAGGTGCTGGTCGTGGTGCCGGAGGCGGGCGTGGCGAAGGCGGACGTGGCGAAGGCGGACGTGGCGACAACGGTGCAACCAAAACTGGTGAAAGAGGGGCTGATGGCGCAACAACCACGGTACGAGTTCCGAAGTAGGAGGCGCCTCGCAACCCGATTTCAGGACCCCGAATAGGATCCTAAGTTCGGGAGGCACTTTCCGCTACAGGGGCTTGCCCACCAACTCTCTGCCGCCCAGATAGGGACGCAGGGGCTCCGGAATTCGGATTTGGCCCTCTTGAGTTTGGTGATTCTCCAGTACAGCAATCAACATGCGCGTGGACGCGGCGACGGTGTTGTTGAGGGTGTGACAGAAGTGAACCTTGCCGTCCGCATCGCGGTAGCGCAGATTTAAGCGGCGGGACTGAAAGGAGTGGAAGCGCGAGGCGGAATGGGTCTCACCGTAGCTTTCGCGAGAGGGCATCCAGGTTTCGATGTCGAACTTCTGAATCTGCGGCTGGCCAAGATCTCCACCGCAAACGTTCACCACGCGGTACGGCAAACCCAGGGCTTCCAGCACATCTTCCGAGTTGCGCAGGATCTGGTGGTGATTTGCGAGGCTCTTTTCTTCGTCCGCAATGTCGATTACAACCTGCTCGACCTTTTGGAATTGATGCACACGGTATAAGCCTTTGGTGTCTTTACCGTAGGTGCCCGCTTCGCGCCTGTAACACTGGGATAGGGCGACATAACGTAGCGGCAATTTGTCCAGGTCGAGGATCTCGTCCTGGTGGAGTGCGGTGATCGGGACTTCTGCCGTACCCACCAGGCACAGGTCATCGCGATCGTCACAGCGGTAGGCCTGGTCTTCGCCGCCGGGGAAGTAACCCGTTCCAATCATAGTTTCGGTCCGCACCAGAGTGGGAACCGAAAGAGGCGTGAAACCCTTGCCAACCATGGTGTCCAATGCGAAGCGCATGATCGCTCCTTCCATGAGCGACAGGTCTCCCTTGAGCACATAGTTGCGACTGCCGGCCAGTCGAGCACCGCGAATGACATCCAACCAGTCCTGCTGCTCGCCAATTTCCGAGTGCGAGCGCGGAGTGAAGTCGAACTTAGGTAGCTCCCCCACCACTTTGATCTCCAGGTTGTCCTCGTCGTCCTTGCCGTCGGGAACCTCTGCGGCGGGCACGTTGGGAACCCGAAGCAGCAGTGCCTTCAGTTCATCGCCGATGACGGCCTGCTTGGTCTCAAGACCCTTCAGTTCCGCTTTGACCGCGCCCTGGTCGGAGATCAGCAGCGCCCGTTCATCAGGGCTTGCGGAGGCCATGGCCTTGCCCGCCTCTTTCTGGGTCTGACGTAGGCGGTCGATCTCCACCCCCATAGAACGATTCTCTATATCCAGCACCAGAATACGATCCACATCGCAGGGAATACGCTTTTTGAGGGCACCGGCGCGCACGACGTCGGGGTGATTGCGAATGAATTTGAGGTCCAGCACGGGTTGTTTGGCTTGTAGGGTTCTCGGGGATCTGGGGCGTACGAAACGGGGCCGCGCGTGGCGCGGCCCCGGAAGGCCACCCGTTACAGGGGCCAGGATACCAAATCGGGCTGCCCGGCGTTTGGGGCCAAGCAGCAATCGATGTCTAGAGGATCAGCGTTCGAAGGGCAGCCAGTCCGAAGTGATCCTCCCAAACATCGGGTGCTTTTTTTGGGTCAGTTGCACTTCGACGGATCCCTCGGCGTTCTTGATGTCGATGGGCAGATCGCCGGGGAACCAGGTGACAACCCACCCCTTCTCGGCGACCTTTTCGGTGGAGGTCACAGCCGGCATCTTCTCGGCTTTTGAACCTCGCTTGGCTCCTGCCTTACGGCCCGAAGCCTTGGGGCGCGGCACGCAGAGCCACGGTCGCTCGTAGCGCTCACCAGCAGACCCTACAACGGCCACAGTACTTCCAATCACCTGGCAACCCTTCGAGTCCGCATCGCAACCGAAGTCGAACTTGAAGGGACCTCCCAGCTCCACTTTGACCGTTTCACCGGACCCCACCTTCCAACTAATGTCGCTGCTACCGGGCACCATGAGGACTTTCTGCAGTTGCTGCTTCTTGCCTTTGGTCAACATGCCAACCAGCAACTTATATTCGCCAGCAGGAACCTCGACCTTGCTGGACACGGCAATGTCAAAGAAGGCTTCGGACAAGGAGCCCAAGCCTTGCACGATGACAAACGCGGGCTTGGGGCCCTTGAACTTCAACTGAATCGTACCCGTGGTCAAAGTTACCGGAGCCGCGCCAAGCGAGGTCCCATCGTTGACCGAATGGATATCGAACCATTGCTTACCGATGATTGCATAGCGACTCCACGGCAGAGCACGCTTGGAATTTCCGATCACCATCGAGTCGAACTCGGGCTGGAAGAGGCTTTCGGTCATGCCCACATGGCCATAGGGATTGACCTTGCCGCCATAGACCCCGTCCATGTCCTCGTCGATGATGCGCAGCGTTTCACCGCCAACCGTGCCCACCATGGACCCCGCGGGAGTGGTGTAAAGAGCCACTTGCGTATCATTGGGTTGCAGGTTCGTTTCCAACCCCTGGTACTGGTCCTTTTCCTGACCGGTTTGCACGAAGAAAGCGAAGTGCTGTGTGCGCCCTTCGACCGGCAATTTTATGTGCACAGCTTCAAGTTTGCCCTTCACCGGTATGTCCAAGTCCCCTTCGCCCATCTTTTCATCGCCGTCCATGTCGATGTACATCTTCGCAGAACCCTCACGGCGCGCAGAAATTGGCAAACCAGCTTTTGCGATCATGGGGCCGAAGCGCAAGAAATTGTTGTTGCTTGACCCGACTTCGCGCAAGTAGAACGAGTGCCACAAGGGGTAGTGTTCATCAACGAAGTAATTCGGACGCTGAAACTGCTTGATGCCTTCAAGCAATTCAAACTCGAGCGGGATGTTCGCGAAATCGGACGCTGCCGCCGGACCCGCATCCGGGTTGGGCCCTCCGGCGTCATTGCCGTCTGAGGTGGGGCCATCGCCACCCTCGCCATAACCAAGCTTCTTTAGCTCGTTGTGGCGCGGCATGGCTTGGTTCAGCAGGTTGTCTTTCAGTCCCATGCGCTTACGGCTCTCGATCATATAGCCATAGGCCTTGCAGGCTTTGCTCAGATCTTGGAGATCCTTAGCGCGGTCCTTGTCCCAGCTGACCCCCGAATAAGCCGCACATTGGGAAGCGTAATAATCACAACGCATCCCATCGAAATCGTCGGTCAAGCGATCGAAGCGAGCCGCGCAATCGATCATCGCTGTGGGCTTGGGTCCACCTTCCTCCTTGAGCGCCACGTAGTACTCAGCAACTAGTTCGTTGTAATCCTTCGTCAGGTTGGCGTAGAGCTTGAACTCGCCTCCCTGGAGTGACTCATAGAAACGACGCATTTCCGCGGGGAACTCCGTGCGCTTCACCTTGTTCCAGGTCGTTTCTATCGAAGCGAATAGTTCAGCCTGAGTATCCAGGGGGCGAATCACCTGAGCATAAGCCAGTTCCACAATCCAAACCGTGGCCTCCGCGAGATTCGAACGAACCAAACGCTCCATCTCTTTGGTGGCGCTGATTTTGATCGCGTTCTTGAACTTTTTGCGGAAGACCGCACGGGCCTCCTCAGGTACGGAAGCAGAGCCCGGCTGCACGCTGGGCTGGGCGCTGGGCTGGGCCAGGATCGGAGTCACGGACGCGGCGATGCAAAGCACGCCACCCATGAGAAGAGCTAATGAGTTTCGCATTTGGCTGGGAGTGGTTGGGGCGGAACGCGCACGGGGCTCCAATGAGAGTACTGGGAGAAAGGGGGTCATGATGACTAGTCCCCTCACGTTAACTAGTCACCTCACGCTAGCCATTCTACCAATTGCTGGGCTCGGGGGCGAAGAATGGCCCAAACCTCGTCACCATGTGACCCTCCGTCCTCGCCCGGCTACTTGCGGCGTTCCGACATCTTTTTAAGGAAGGCCCGTTCTTTGTCCGTCAGACTGGTGATTCCCTTCTTTTGGATCTTAATCAGGAGTTCGTCCATGTGAAGGACTGCGTCCTGTTCCCGCTCCTGATGCACAACCTGGCGCTTGCGCGCAAAGCGTTCGGACCAATCCACGTGGATCAGACCCTGGCGGGCCCAGAAAAAACCAAAGGCCGCGCCGCCCAAGTGCACCCAATGGGCCACTCCGTCGTTGCCTCCGTCTCTGAATGCCACGAATAACGCAAAAACATCCATTCCCACCACGATCATGACCAACGTTTTTAGGGTCATGGGAAAGATGATGAAGATGACACGGGCGTTGGGTTGCAACACCGCAGCCATCAGCAAGACACCAAGAACCGCTCCGGAAGCGCCCAGCGCGGGAATCGCTCCGTTGCCGAACCAGCCTGCGACGACATGTGCCAATCCACCGGCAAACATGGCTCCGAAATAGGCAATTCCAAAACACTTGGAACCGACTGCGCGCTCCACCATCGTTCCAAAGAAAAACAGCCCCAACATGTTGAAGAGCAGGTGCTGAAGGCCCGCGGTATCATGCATGAACCCGTAGGACAACAACTGCCACACGGGAAGGAACGGGGCTTCAATGAGCCACATGTTGGGCGTCACACCCATCCAGCGAACGAGTGTGTCCATCGACGCTCCCGTCGGCGACATAAACGCCATCAAAAAAAAGATGATGACGTTGGCCACCATGAGGCGCTTGACGAAAGGCGTAATTGCAGGCAAATCGGTCCCCCTCCTAGGGGCATGGTTCCATGCCAGGCGGGTTCCCCACCTACGGCTAGAGCTCTCATCGGATTGTAGCCTTGCCCGGGTTGCGCCCAAGTGGGAATACTGGCACTGAGTGCTCGCCAAGCCCCCTACAGGGAAAAGCGAGCCCGCATCGACGGCAAAAGCCCAGTGCGGTGATCCGTCCTGGGCTTTGGGTGTACTTTTTTCGGGTTCAACAGGCCGGATATTCCTTCCGAATCAGGTCTTCCAGCCCAGCTGCGCCGGATCCAGCCCAGCGCTGCGAGCGGCTCCGAAGAAAGTGTTCACGAGCAACATTGCGATGGTCATGGGTCCAATGCCGCCCGGCACAGGAGTGATGGCGGAAACGACACTAATAGCGCCTGCGAAGTCCACGTCCCCCACCAAGGTGCCCGCTGCGGTGCGATTGATTCCCACGTCTAAAACCGTGCAGTTCGGTGACAGCCAGTCGCCTTTCACCAACTCGGGCACACCAACAGCAGCCACGAGAATATCCGCGCGCGCGCAATGGGCCTGCAAGTCGCGAGTTCGGCTATGACAGATAGTGACGGTCGCATTACGAGCCAAAAGCAGATTGGCGATGGGTTTGCCCACCAGCATGGAACGGCCCACGATGACCACATTTTGGCCCTCGATAGCAATGCCTGCACGGTCTAGCAATTCAATGCATCCGGCGGGCGTGCAAGGCCGCATACCCGGCTGGTTCAGGGCCAATGCGCCTACACTCGCCAAGGTCAAGCCATCCACGTCCTTGCTGGCCGGGATGGACTCGATGACAGGAGTGGAATCCAAATGCTTAGGCAAGGGCAACTGAACGAGGATGCCGTGAACCTTGTCATCCAATGCCAGCATGCGCACTTCGGACTCAAGCTTCTCTTGGGTGGTGTCCGCTCCAAGCCGAACGGTACGCACGACGAATCCGGCGCCCTTGGCGGCCCGGTCCTTGTTGCGCACATAGACATGGCTGGCAGGATCATCCCCTACCAAGACCACAGCCAATCCGGGCTGCACCCCATGCTCCGCCAGCTTGACGGTACATGCGGTGACCTCTTCTCGAACAACAGCAGCCGTAGCCTTGCCGTCAAGAATCATTGCGTTTCCAGTTTCTTCCATAGTTCTATGTGATGTGCGCTGCAGCGGGTTGTCCCCTAGGCAGCTTGAACCTTGTTGTCGCCATAGCCCCTACCCAACTTCAGTAGAACCGCAGCGACGACCACGCTCACTTCCACAATGTAGAAGACAACCAGCCAGTAGCCGACGCCCTCCGTGAATCCATAGGAGTGCAGTCCCACACCAAGCAGGTTGACTCCCCACCAAGAGAAGGCCACGACCACGGCCAGCAGAACGTTCATTATGGCCAGACCGAAGTCCCGGATGAAGCCGCCCATTCGAGAGTGCAGTATGATGAGCTGCCACAAACAGATCATTAGAGCGCCGTTCTCTTTGGGGTCCCAACCCCAGAAACGACCCCAGGAATCATTGGCCCAGACGCCGCCCAGAATCGTGCCCACGACGGAAAACAGAAGGCTAAAACAGAGCACGCCATAAATCATGCGAGCGAGTTCTTTGCGAACGGCGGGATTGCCACGACCCGCACCAAAGAATGCCGAGTAGATCCAAACATGGGCCAAGAAGGCTGCCAGAAGACCCGCCGCGTACCCGATGTTGATGATGGTGACGTGCGTGGCCAACCAGAAGTTGGTGTTCAGTACCGCGCCCAAACTGGGCATGGTGTCGCCCGAGGTGGTGGCTTCCTGCAGCTCATAGCGGCTCGCCAGAAACATGCCAAAAGCTCCGATGAAGGCTGCCAGGCCGAGCCCCACGCGATTGCGTGTCACCCATTCCAAGAAAAGGGCCACGATCACTGCGGTCGCCGCAATAAACAGAATCGTCTCGTACAGGGTCGAGATGGGCGGGCGTTGCCGCAAGACACAACGATAAGTGATGCCGGTAATCAATAGGGCAAGACCCACGAGCGTCATGGCCCAGGCACCCTTGGTCATCCATATGCCGCCGCCAACTTTGTTGGAGCGCAACCATGCGAAGGCTGCCAGTAGGAAGGCCAGTACAAAGAAGTAGAGCGCGCGGTAGAAGAAGTCGTAGTGATAGAAATCGACCTCCATTCCGATGCGGGCAAACTGTCCGCGATTTTCCGCGCGCGTCTGAAACATTTCGGCGCTGCGTAGCGCCTCCGCTGTGAACTGGCTTCCAACCTGGCGCACAGCGTATGCGGCACCAATCGACTCCAAAGCCGGGATGTTATCCATCGCATCGGAATCACCGCTAAGGCAAGCCTCGATCAATTCGGGCCATGTGTACCACTCCGGTGCCGCCTCAACAGAACGGGTGGGAGCAAAAAAAGCCACGCCCCCATAGTTGCGTTGACGCATTTGCTCGAGTTGCCCGATCAGGACTTTCCAGCTATCCGCGATAGAACCGGCGGATCCTTCGGGCCCGAAATCGTTGGCCACTCGAACCTTGATCTCTGCGGACTTGGCAAGCCATTGCGGTAATTGGGGATTGCCGTCCGCGAAGAGTCCTTCCAGTGCCGTCACACTTTGTGCGGGTAAGTAGAATTCCGCAAAACTACTGATTCGCAGAAGGTCCTCGAGTTCCAAGAAGTTCCGAGAAAGGTTCAGAATTTGGCCCTCTACGGTGCTTCGCTGCTTCGACTCCTTTCCACTGGCCTCCTGTGCCTTAAGCATCAAAGCGCCTCGTACCGTAGCCAGCTCATTGTAGCTGTAGCGATCTCGCTTCTTCTTGCCGACCACATTCAGACCCAGTGCCACCGTGACTGCTTTCAGATCCACGACAAAGCTGGGGTACTTGCTGGCTTGCTCTGGGAAAAAGACGCAGTCCAAGAACCAACCGACCGGTGTGAGCTCCCCCTCGGGCGACAACTCACCCGTTTTGATGCTCCGCTTGCCATTGTAGCGCAGCAGTTTGAAACCTGCCAAGGTACCAAGGGGTTTGACTCGCCCCCCGTCTTGAACAGGAACCATGGCCCAAGCGTCCAGCACTTCGGCGCTGTACTTAAACGAACGCTCTTTGAAAATAGGATCAGCATGGGTCACGCCAGGGCCATGATTGTGACCGGTGTGATCATTGGGATCCTGTTGCGCGGGGAATGCTGTCGCTTGCGGGGCAGCAAACCAAAAGCACAACATGGCCAGCAGAACCATGAGGTTGCAGCGTTTGATCGTGAGTTTCATAGCGATGCCGCCTCTTGTTTGGTTTTCCGCATCTTGCTTTGCTTGACCAAGTAGCCATACAGTCGCTGTCCGAAGACTATAAGCATGCCGGCTGCAATCACCCAGCAAGCAAACTCAGGCCACTTATCGGAAGGGTTCTGTACTACGGCGAATGTGGAGAACAATGGTGTGCCCGGCGGAGCATCGGAAGGACCCCAGCTCGATTGGAACATGACCAAACCGTCCTCGCGCAGGGGTTCGTTCATGGCGATGTGAATGGGCGTCTCCGAATCTCCTTCTATGCGAACCACATCACTCGAGTAAACGCTCGGGATGTTGGTCCGGGGATGCTCTTTCTTCGTGAACAGATCGAGCCGCACGTTGAAGGGTAACGGATAGCGTTCGCGCCGAAGATCGATAGCGAAGGACCGGCCCTCCCATTCGACGACGAAGGGAGCTCGAGCACGGGCCCACAAAATCCCTTGAGTTCCGGGGGTACCCGCAGACGAGCCCTTGGGAACTACTGTTGCGAAGAGCGCAGCAAAGTTGCCACCGGACTCCGGGTTACGCTTAATTTGCCGGATCGCAAAACCATCGATCACTGGGTAGTCGGTTGACCAATTGGGTCCCTTTCCAAGCACTTGCGCATTCGGAACAAAGTGCTGCAGGTGCACATCGAAGGGCAAATCATCTCCGTTGAGCACTCGAATTTGATCTCCAGCCAGAGCCTTAAAGCTCTTGCCACCGACGACCCATTCGTTGTTGGCGGGATTTCCCTGAACATCGGTGACGGCGACCTCCCAATGGTCGTAGCTGACATAAGCAGTGGCCGTCTGCCCCTCATAGAGGGAAACATGACCCCCAACCGAGCTCAGCGTTTTGACCAATCCGGCAATCAGCATGAAGCCAATTCCGGAGTGCACGATCATGACCCCCACCGTGCGCTTGGACTTACGAATTCGTACAAAGCCTCCCACAAACAGGTTAGCCCCCAGAAGGCCCATCAAGGTCAATGCCCCCGGAAATGGAATCGACATGGGACCTACGTGGTGCACCAGAAAGTAGGAGTCGAAGTACTTGACTTGGGCCGCGTACAATCCAATTTCAGTCGACTCCACGGTCCCGAAGAACGTCAGGATGAAAAGACAAGAGAGTATGGACGTGCAGAGGCCGAACGAGCCTAGGACGCGGACAACGATGTTGTTTGATTTCTTCATTGGGACGTTTCCCACTTGAGGCTGGCGACGAACGATCGCAGGACCGGTTCTATGGTTTGCATGGCCGTTGAGGGTCCCACGCACTTGACGAAAATAGTCTCTTTGGCCATGGGGATGACAACCGCCATCATGGTGTCTTGAGTGGTTTTTGCCTCCCCACTCATTCCGGCGTAAGCACCCTCCATGTTCACCCAGTAAGCGGATTCACCTAGACAGTCGATGCGCTCACCCGCGAGCAATTCAGCCTCGGGTAGGGCCGGAATTCCTAGTTGGCCGCGCCAGCGATTGATGTTTGCGGCGACACCGCCTGCCGCTCCGCCAAGCACCGTCACAGACAAATCAACTCCGCCCGGAAGGTCGTACCCCAGGAGGCGCATTTGCCGCGCGCCCTGCTTTGCCCAATCCTCGGGGGCTTCATGAAGCATGGTCCGTGCGGCGCTTCCTGAATCGGTGGATTCAGTCACTCCAGGGAAAGTGAGCGAAGCTACGAAGGAATCGAAGTGCGCCATCTCTTGCTCGATCACGTCCTTGGGCCCCACCATTTTCAGAAAGACCATGGTGTTGTCCTGCTTCAAAATCAATCCGACCAACGCACCCTCGGATAGTTCCACGCCACTCATGCCATCGGAAAAAGGACCTGCAATCTCCAACCTCAAGGCTGGCAAAGCAAGCAAGGGAGTTTTGGGGAGGGCATTCATTTCGGCGTCTGTGATCCGGGCAGCCCCAAATTGGGCCCGCCAGCGGTTCACATTCTCCAAGACCCCTCCCGCCGAACCGGGCAGCGCCGTCAGATAGCACGCGGCGTCATCCCGACCGGCGACTTTGAAGTTGATCAGGCGAAATTGGGTGGGCGCATCTTCGACCCAACCTTCGGGAGTCTCGTAGATAAAGGAAGGAGGTTTAGGCTGGCCGCCGTGCCCTGCATGACCCTGCCCAGGCTGCTGGCCCGAACCGAAACGCACTGCGCTAGTGACGCTGCCCCCCTTCCACTCGGCGCGGCCGGTCAAAGTCTGAGCACGTCGCTCCATGGTCACCTCATCTCCGTCGGAGCCACAGGCGGCAAGGAGCCAGACCAGGCACAGGGGCAACGCGCGTAGCAGTGGCTTGTTGAGCATTGATTGTTCGTTTCTGAAGGAGGACATGTGGGGCATAAAAACCTTTTGCATGGGAAGAATCAATCTCCCCTCGCAGTTACAGCGTGGGCTCTTGCTTTTGGGCAAGGAAGGCTCGCTTGGGGCCTACTTTTGACGGCTCGCGACGTATTCGGTTATTTGGATGAGGCTCTTGCGCGCCGGGGAATCGGGCAATGTCCGCAAGCGCTGTAAAGCGGAGGTTAGAAGGCCATGGGCACGGTTGCGGGCATATTCGATGCCAGGGGCGAGATCGCAGGCCGCTCGCAAAGCTTCCATGCGCGCTCCCTCGCAGGAACCCTGATAGGCTTCGCGAATCGCCTTTTGTATGGTTTTATTCGCTTTCGCGTAAATGTGAAGAACGGGCAGGGTCACCTTGCCGTCCTCCACATCGTTCCCAACACTTTTGCCGACCACGGATGCCTCTCCTGTTACATCGAGCACGTCGTCGATGATTTGAAAGGCCAAACCCACTTCTTCGCCAAATTGACGCATCAGTAGAGCCTCGGGCCTAGGCGCCTGTGAGGGAGGATCGGGGTAGCGCGCACCCAGTTCACAGGCGGCTGCGTACAGCTCTGCGGTTTTGGCCGATGCTATGCCCTCGTAGTCCGCCTGGGACATTTCAAAGTCGTAACGTCGTGCGGCTTGCTCAAGCTCGCCAGCGCAAATCCGCTGGGCGCCCTTGGAGAGCACACGCGCCGCTAAATTGGAGTCCAAGCACGTGGATAGATGAAAGGCCCTGCTATAGAGCATGTCCCCCATCAGAATGGCGGTTTGCTCGTCCCAGACCACATGCACACTGGGCAAGCTGCGCCGCACATGGGCCCCATCGAGCACATCATCGTGTACGAGTGTTGCCAGGTGAATCAACTCAAGCACCGCAGCGACCTTGGGATGCTCAGCTGTCGTTCGCCCGGTGGCCTGGCCGCTCAGTAGCACCATGGCCGCGCGCAGCTCCTTGCCACGAAAACGCGCCACATGGGCGGTGCGCTCTCCTACGAAACCGTCGTCGGACAACTCGGCATTGAGCGCTGCGCGCATCTGCTCCAAGCCATCCCGAACGGGTTCCAAAAGTTCTTCCAAGGAGAAAGTGGATGGACTCATGTTGTTGGTTCCTCGTTAGGATCGCCGGCTAAATCATCGGGATGGGCCGTACGCTGGTAACTATGCCAGTCTTGGGGACGATTGACGTTTGCGAATTGATCCACCGATTCTGCGGACATGGGCAGCCAGCGCACCTTGTCGGGGTCCGAGTCCTCGGCTCCTTCCAGGAAACTAGTCATGCGTCGCCGCCCAAGCAAAATAGCTGCATCCACACGCGGGAGAAGTTCCCGGCTGTAGAGCGCAAAGAGCGGTTCTGGATTTTCGGGAGAACCAAACAGCACGGCGAGATCACCGGCCTCTGCGGCTCCAAGCAGTTCCTGAACTCTGGCTCCTGACAAGCGTGGCAAGTCACACGCCAAAGCGAGAATCCAGGGGGTTTGGCTTGCACGCAATGCGGCTTGCAGTCCTCCGATAGGACCCAAGTTCGGCTCCACGTCCAATACGCAAGGCAGGCCCATTTCCACGTAGCGCGGAGCGTGCCCAGTGCTTAGAACGACCTTGGATACAAGCGGCTCCAATAGGCGGCTGGCCCTCTCCAAAAGCGTCTGCCCATGACTGAGCAGAAGGGCTTTGTCCTGCCCCATGCGGCGGCTTAAGCCTCCACAAAAGACGACCCCAGTGACTTCCGAGGAATTGATTCCTGGCGCCTTTTCCATGTAACCCACAGCGACGCCTCCTGTGTCAGTCCTCTTGGGGCGGATCTCCGCCCTCAATTTTCTTGGACTCTTTCGAATCCTCATCCTTAATACCCTTCTTGAATTGGGTGATGCTGCTTCCCATGGCGCGGGCCAACTCCGGAAGTTTTCGGGCTCCAAAAAGAAGGAGAACGATCACTAGGATGGGCAGTATCTCATGCCAACCAAGCATTGCTAAGGGGGATTGATTCATGTCGCAAGTCGCCCAACCCCCCATGGGGTCGGAGCGTGTCCTATATTAATGATTCCTGGCTCCGATCCACCCCCAGACTGGGCAAAATTCCCTGTCGACTCGATTTTTGCCTTGTTTGCATCGCCCGCCGGGCCCTAAACGTACTCGGCGGGGTCCCCTTTAGTCAGGGAACCCCGCCGAATTGGGTCCGAGTCGATCAGACCTTGTAATTCAGGCTCGAGCCGGGCAAGTCCGCACTGATCAGGGTCGCCTTGAGAGCTGCAGGGGTGTATCCCTCAGCTCCGCCACCTTTTGCCTTCTGGGAGGCTTCGCGCATTTGGACCAAGAAGTCGCCAACCGGACTTCCGGGCTTAAGCAGGTCGGACAAAGCGGGCTGGAACGTCTCTGCGCCAGAGGCCTTTATGTCCTTGGTGAGTAGACTCAAAACTTGCAGGCGGGATTCGGCCCGCGCCTCGGCCACACTTGTGGTGCCGGGCATTCCTTTTTCGACAGCGCTGGCAGCTACCGCATTCCCACCATCGGTGACGGCTGAGTTTCCGTTGCCCCCCGAAGTCAAGGCATGTGTGTCTCCGCTGTCCAAGTTATCCTCTAGGTGCATCATGATGTTTTCCATGCTGCGCTGCATGTCCTCATGAGACATGTTGCCGGTCGCGAGAGCATCGCGCAGTCGGTCCATGTGGCCCGAGAATTGCTCCCGAGCGCCAATTACCATTTTCTTGTCCGCCGCTTCGCCAGCATCAAAAAGGCTATCCAGCCTTTCTGAAATTCGCTTCTCGATGGCGTCTAAACGCTCGTTGGAGTGCTCAATATCGATGTTTGTTGAAAGGTCAACCTCGGTAGAAGTGACACCGCCAGAGTCTTTCGTGATGTTGGGGTTGCGCAAGTTCGGCAGTCCGATCGCTTCGCGCACACCGTCTCGAACAAGGTTGCTTGTATTCTCGATGCCACGGGCCAGGTCATCGCCTTGCAGTCCGTTGGCCATCGCATCCTGGAGTCGGGTGATATGGTCTCGGAAGTTCGAGCGCACTTCGCTGAGGTCCATGCCTGACTCGGCGCCTCGCTCCTCTAATTGATTGAGACGCTCCTCCATGTGAGCTGCGTAATTCGCCAAGCGCTCTTGAGGACTAAGGTTACCGGTGCCCTGGTCCGCTGCGCCGCCAACCTGTGTTGCGGAGCTAGCGTTGATCGTCATGCGGGCTCCCGACGCCTGGCCACCGATCTGGGTAGTGGGCGTTGAAGCTTTGGTGGCCGAAGCCTGCATGGCATGGGCGTGACTGTTTGCAGAGGAAATCTTCATGTTCCAGTTATCGGCAGATTGCTCCAAAGGCCCATCAGAAAGCTACGCCCCTCCGCTGACGACTCTTAAGTGTTCAATAATAAGGACTTACGCACCCCATGCCGGGGACTGCGAAATCTATGCCTACGCATGTCGGAAAGCTTTTCCGGCTCAAAGTCTCCCCGTTGAGGTTTCTGCGCCAAAGAGCCACCAGCTTGCGACCTATCCGATGATTGAATACATGCAAGGCGCTGGAAATACAGAAGAAACGCCCAGGTCCGCTGATTGTTTTCCTGGGTGACTTCACGGGTCGAGGCCCCCACAATGCAGCCATGGATCCCATCGGCATACAAGATGTCCTATCAAAACGCCTTCGCAGGCTGCGCTTCGCGGAGCCCGTGGACCGGGTATACAACCCGCTGGAATATGCGCGGGCCAGTAGCGAACTCTACCTCGAGCGCTATTTTAAGCCGGGGGTGGAAGCTCTCTGGCTGGGTATGAATCCAGGCCCATGGGGAATGGCGCAAACAGGAGTCCCCTTCGGAGAAATCGCAGCCGCAAGGGATTGGTTGCGACTGGAAGCTCCCGTCGGCAAACCGAAAAATGAACATCCGAAGCGACCCATCGAAGGCTACAACTGTGCACGTAGCGAAGTAAGTGGCCGCCGGGTCTGGGACTGGGCCCAAACCCGATATGCCACCCCTGAAGCGTTCTTCGAGCAATTCTTCGTGTGGAATTATTGCCCGCTGGTGTTCATGGAAGCCAGCGGTAAAAACCGCACGCCTGACAAGTTGCCGGTCGAGGAACGCAACAAACTCTTCAAACTCTGCGATCAGGCATTGCGCGAGATGGTCGAGCTCCTGAACCCGGAACGCATCATTGGCGTTGGACGCTTTGCGACCGATCGGGCCAAAATGGCTTTGAAGGATTCGGGATTGCCCATCCACACAGTATTGCACCCGAGTCCCGCCAGCCCCATGGCCAACCGTGGTTGGGCTGAGCAAGCTGAAAAACAACTGCAAGCCATGGGCATCCAATTACCCTCTCAATGAGTTCTAAGACTTCTCTCCGCCTCGGGCTATTCGGCGCGCTGGTTACATTTGCCTTCTTCGTTTGGCGATTCCAATTCTTGTGCGATGACGGGTATATCTCTTTCCGGTACGCCTTCAACTTGGCTTCCGGTCACGGGCTGATTTTCAACTTGGACGAAATGCCGCTCGTGGAAGGCTATACGGAATTCCTTTGGGTTCTGATCATGGCTGCCGTGCACCGTTTGGGGCTAAACCCCGAGTTTTGGTCCCAAGCCATCACGGCCTTGGGCGGTTGCATTTTAGTGCTTCGGGTCCATCAAAGCGCCGCGCGGCAATTCGGTGCATCACCCTGGGCTGTACACCTGACCACCTGGCTTTGCGCGACTTGCATTCCGTTGGCCGTCTGGAGCACGAGTGGCATGAGTACGATGCTATTCGTCCTGGCTTGTTTCCTGACCATGGACTTCCTGGTGGGTTATTCCGATCGCCGAAAACTGTTGCCCGCCTGCTTGGCAGCCGCAGCTACAGTGCTGTTGCGAGCCGATGGCGCGGTTTGGATCGCATATGTGGGTAGCGCCGCCTTTGTCTGTTCGCTTTTTCAGCGCGACAAGGCCCTGGCTAGGTCCGCAGTGATTATGTCCTTTACAGCCTTGGCCGTATTTCTAGCACATACCCTATGGCGCTGGAATTACTACGGCGACTGGCTGCCTAACACTGCGCGTGTAAAGTTAGGAGTCAGTTCCTTCACATTGATGCGCGGTGCGCACTATGCGGCTTCGTTTGCACTGGTTTTCCCAGGGCTCCTTTTGGCTTGGATCGCAACCCCGATCCTGGGGGCGAAACGGCTCACAGGTTTTGCCTGGATCGCGTGGGGCAGCGTGCCACTCATGGTGGCTTATTCCATTTTTACCGGCGGCGATTACATGTGCTTCGGTCGATTCCTACTTCCCTGCCTACCT
>JBLFXY010000029.1:0-19753 GCA_047611645.1 Glaciecola sp. | reverse complement strand
TGAGCCCTTTCAACCTGACGAACCCCGCCAACTACAGCGCGGCTCCCCTTGATTTGACCGGTGCCACATTCACCATCGAAAGCAGCACCGAAGTCGGAATCGATTTCACCAGTGAGGCTGCAGCCAACGCCCAATTCGGTACGGCTTACACTGTGACCATCGTTCAAAACGCGGGCACTCCGATGTACACCGAGCAAGGAATCGTCCTGGGATCCGATGACGCCCAAGTTTTGGCCGGTAGCGGAGACAGCACGGCGATCGCCACGGCAGCCGTATACGTGGGCCCGGTGGGCGCACCGGATACTTGTATTCTGGTGTTCCCTGAGGCTACCAACACCGCAGGTTCCACCGTGTTGACCAACTACAACATCCTGGGCGTGAACCCCACGGCTATTGTTCAGATGACACCGCGCGCTTATGAACTGACCTTCCCGACCCAGCCGGCTCCCGCCGATTCGCTGGTTGTTGAGGTCGCTGCAGCCACCGACTTGGGTGGCACCCCGGCCGCGGGCCAAGCGAACTACGCGCTTACTGGAGTGGATGCGACGGCACCCACCGCGACCTTCACGGCGACAGCTGTTTCCGGCGTCGGTTTCGACACCTTTGCTGTGACTTTTGACGAGTCCATGGATCAGACCACCGCACTGGATTCGGCGAACTACTCCTATACTGTTGGAGGCACTTTGGTTTCGATGACGGGAGCGACCTTCTCGTATGACAGCACCAATTTTCGCGTGAATGTGGCCTTGGCCGCAACTCAGAACTTGATGACCGGCGCAGCGACGACCTTGGTCATGAGCAATGTGACCGACATCTCCGGCAACGCTCTTACGGTTCAACCCGTGGACGGAACGGTGGCTGGTGACAGTCTCGCTCCGGGCTTCGCCGTTTCGGATCCGGCATTTGTGAACTACATCGCAGACGCCACGGGTGCGACCTTTGACGTGCTCTTCTATGAGGCTGTGGATACCACATTCGTGGAGACCGCTGGCAACTGGAGCACCTCGGACGGCACCTCGGTAGTTTCCGCCACGCAGATCAGCCCGACGACCGTTCGGATTGTTTTGGATGGACAGATTGGATCCTCGGCCACATTCGGTTTGACCGCCGTGCCCGACCTGGCTGGCAACACGAGCGGCGCCATCACGGCCAACCCCGCCGAGTAAGGTTTGCATCCCGTTTGACCTGGGCCTGAAGAGGTCCAGGCCATCGATTTCATGAAAGTGGCCCCTGCGCTGAAACGCTGGGGCCATTTTCGGTGTGCCTGGCATGATGATTGATTTGAAGATGAAAGATCTTCCGGGGCCTGGCCACAGGGACCGAAGGGAAGCGCAAGGGCGGACCCGCGAGCGAAGCGAGAAACGAATCTGCGAGTCGACGTACAGAAACCGGATACGAGACGCTGTGGAACAGGGCGAGCTGGCCGATGGCAGCGAAGCTCTCGTGGCCAAAGTGAAGCGGCGGTAATCCGGCGAGTGTGCAGTGAATGTCAATCATCTTACCCCGGCCATGTTTCCCTAGCAGAGGCTGGCTCGCCTAATGCCTGAAAGGGCGACGCCTTCGGTAGGCGGAGCGAGAAGTCAGCAAAGGCCATAGTCGGCGGCGCTAGAAGTCCGCAAAGGCCATAGTCGGCGGCGCTAGTTGCTGAAGGGCTAATGCGATGGAAAGGAGGCCACGCCTTTGAATCTCGGAGGCGAAACGCGTCAGATGTCCAGGCAACTGGAGTTCCCATGGATGGATAGGGGCGAAGCCCCGAAGGATCTCCAAATGAAATGACGGAGCGACGAATCGTCAACGGCGAAACACAGAGACGAGCTTTCAGGAGAGGATCGTTTGATGGAACAGGTGCTCGCGCATGTGAATATGAAAGCGGCCCTCGGACGAGTGAAGAGAAATCGAGGCGGTCCAGGTGTGGACGGAATGACGGTGGATGAACTCTTGCCATACATCTGGGAGCACCTGGAAAGGATCAAGTCGAGCTTGCTCGACGGGACCTACAAACCCAGCCCGGTGAAAGGACAAGAGATCCCGGGGAGCGGCGGCGGAATCCGAGAGCTCGGCATTCCGACGGTGCTCGACCGACTCATCCAGCAAAGTCTATTGCAGGTTTTGCAGCCGCAATTCAATCCGGCATTTTCTGATCATAGCTACGGCTTCCGCCCGGGACGCAGCGCACATGGCGTCATCCGTGCGTCGCAGAAAGATCACGTGCCCATGGGTATGACCGCCGCGCGCAAGGTGCGGTTGTTCCTCGTCAACACCGAACGCATCCTCGAAATCGGACTGCTCTGCGCCGCCCAGGCCAGCAAGTTCCACTCCGTGATCCTCGCCGGAGCCGGAGCCGAAGCCGGAGCCGAAGACGAAGCCGGAGACGAAGCCGCCGCCGGGCGAGTACGCTTACGCTCGCAGGTGCAGCCCCTTAGGGAAGATCGTTTCTTAGCTCCGGACCTAGAAGCCGCTTGGGCCCTGGTGGCGGACGGCAGGCGGAGTGATCCACCCCATCCCGGGCAACTCCGACTTTGACCAGATCGGTGTCCCCCGCCTGGACGAGTCCTCTCAATCCATCGAACCGCCGTGGTACGGGCCCGTATGCCCGGTGGTGTGGGAGGGGAACCGGGGAGGGTTTCTCCCCGGCCCCTATCCCGATGGCTTGCACTTCACCCCGGTGTGACTGTTTTGAGGCGTCGAATAGGGGGACTCACTCGGGGAGTGGGCTGCCTCGAGAGTGCCCGTGCGTTATGCGCAAGGGCGTCCATGCTTGATCGGGATCGATTCCGCTGCTGGTGAAGGCTTGATCTGAGCCACCCTGGGGTCCCCGGCCTCCTGATTCTAGGCCCCCGGCGGGGTTCATAAGTCGTATTATAGGCGCTATGACTGCCCCGCTTTCGATTTTGCACGTGGATATGGATGCGTTCTATGCCTCCATTGAGGTGCGGGACAATCCTTCCCTGGCGGGTCTGCCCGTTTGTGTGGGGGGGCCGGCTTCCGGGCGCGGTGTGATTTCGGCAGCGAGTTATGAGGCGCGCACGTTTGGCGTGCACTCGGCCATGCCCAGCGCTCAAGCGCGCAGGCTGTGCCCGAACATGGTGCTACTGCCCCCGGATTTCGATCGCTACACGGCGGCGAGTCGCCAGATCATGGCGGTCTTCCGACGCTATACGCCACTGGTGGAACCGCTGTCGTTGGACGAAGCGTTCTTGGACGTGGCGGCTTCCTTGAGGCTGTTCGGCTCGGCGGAAGAGATCGCGGTTTCGATCAAGAAAGACATCCTGGGCGAGACGGGGTTGGTGGCCTCTGTGGGCGTGGCGCCCACGAAATTCCTGGCCAAGTTGGCTTCCGATTTGGACAAGCCCGATGGGTTGCGCGTGATTCATGCCGATAGCGTGCGCGAGGTTTTGGACCCGCTGCCGGTGTCGAAGATCTTCGGCGTGGGGCCGCGCACGGCCCAACGATTGGCCTCTATGGGGGTCGAAACGGTGGGGCAGTTGGCGAGCAAACCCCGCGACGAGGTCTCTGGAGACTTTGGCGCATCGGGTCTTTGGATCCATGACTTAGCCCACGGAATTGATCCGCGGCGAGTCACTCCACGTCGTGAGGAGAAGTCCCACGGTATGGAGCGTACTTTTCCCGAGGACATTGCCGACCGGAGTGAACTTTCGGTGTTGCTGCTATCGTTTTGCGAGGAGGTTGGCTTCGACCTTCGTCACCGCGGACTGCGCGGTCGAACGGTGACGCTCAAAGCGCGCTACTCGGATTTTCGTACGGTCACGCGCACCAAGACCCTGGACTTCGCCACCAACTTGGGACCGCGTTTGTACGTGGTGGCCAAAGAGTTGCTCGGCCGCGTTCCGGAGGGGCCCCTGCGCCTGATCGGTATCCAAGTCAGTCGCCTGGAGGACGTGCGCACCCAGCTCCAAGGTTCCTTGTTCGACGAGGGGCCCGGTAGTCGGCAGCAGTGGCTGACGAGCGTGGATCGCATCGAAAAGGCCACGGCCAGTGCGGATGTGATCCGTGAAAAGTACGGGCGCGGAGCCCTGGTCCCCGCGTCGCTTCTGGGGCGTCGCAGGCAGCGCTCCCACGGCCCCATGGGGGCTGCGGGCGAGGCGGCTGACCCCGCTCCGTCCCCAGAAGACGACGCCGTGGATCAGGACCCTTCCTAGCGGTCCGCCCAGAAATCAGCGGCCTGCGGGTAAAAAGTCACAGATCGCCTGCCCGGGAAGTGCTGTTTTTGGGGTGAGTTTTCAGGGGCAACCGGGCTTGCGGGCACCGTAAATTCGGTCTTTAGGGCAGGGGAGACCCTTGCGAGACGATAATCGCTGTTCGATATCTGGATTTGGGGGCGAAAAAGCCGGGTCTTATGGCCCGATTGCTTTCCCGTGCTGGCTGCCAAGCCGTATCGTGCCACGCGATGAATATTGCGATCGTAGGTTCCGGCGAGGTGGGTTATCACCTGGCCAATATTTTGTCCCGCGATGGTCATGGCGTAACCGTGATCGATCCGGACCCAGCCAAGGCCCAAAGCATCCAGGAATCCTTGGACGTGCAGGTTGTGGTCGGCGATGGAACGCGGGCCAGTGTCCTGACGGAAGCTGGCGTGCCCAAGGCCGACCTGATGGTGGCTGTGACCGACAATGATCACGTGAACATGTTGGCGTGTGTGTTGGCCCGCAAGATGGGGGCCAAGCGGCGCATCATGCGCTTGCACGACACGGAACAGCTCGAGGGCTATCACTACTTCTACAAGAGCTCCCTGGGCTTCGACGTGATGTTGTCCACCCAGGAATTGGCCGCTGAGGAAATCGTAGGTACTGTGCGCGATCGCCATGCCTTGGCCGTGGACAGTTTTGCGGGAGGGCGGGTTCAGCTGCGCCGTCTGAGAATGGAGAAAGAATGCGATCTGACCTCGGGTCCGCTGTCCGGAGTGAAATTGCCCTCTGGTGTTTTGATTGTGGCCCTGCAGCGCAAGGATCGATTTGCGGTTCCCAGCGGCACCGACCAATTGGCGAAGGGCGATCACATCTGGGCCATCGGCAAGTCTCCCGATCTGGATACCTTGGAAACGCAACTCGCTAAGAACACCTCCTGGCAGCGCAGCGTGGTCATCATGGGCGGCGGCGCAGTCTGTCGCAGAGTGCTCCACAAACTGCGCGGCGCCCCTGGTGTCTCAATCAAAGTCATCGAAAAAGACTCTCGCCGTGCCCAGGCGCTGGCGGCCATGGCTGGCTCCAACGTGATCGTTTTGGATGGCGATGCCACGGACTTGACCCTGTTGCGCGAGGAACGCATCGGTGAAGCCAACGTGTTCATCGCCACCACGCGCGATGATGAGGACAATATGGTCGCCTGTCAGTTGGCGCGCTCCTTGGATGCGGAGCGCACTGTCGCGCTGGTCAGCAAGGCTTCCTATCGCGACATCTACGAGCTTTTGGGCATCGACCAGGCCATCTCTCCGCGTATCTTGTGCGCCAACTCCATTCTGCGCTTCGTGCGCTCCGGTTCCCCGGCGGCGATCGCGGTGGTGGCCGAGGGCAAGGCCGAGGTTCTGGAATTGACCGTTCGATTCAAAGGTTCGATCAAGCTCAAGGATCTGGGCATGCCCAAGGGCACTGTGGTCGGTGCGCGTGTGCGCAACGACACGGTCAAGATTCCTACCGGAACCTCTAGTGTGAAAACCGGCGACTCGGTCATCGTCTTCACCCTGCCGGAGCATTTGGAAACAGTGAACAAGCTTTTCGCGAAGGGCGGCACCGTCTAAACCACCATGAACTTTCGCGCAGTTGGCCGATTGCTCGGTGTCATCCTGCTGCTATTGGCAGCTTTTTTACTGATTCCCGCCGGTGTGGCAGGGGTGTACGGCGAGACGAGTGCCGTGTTCGATTTTTTGATCTCCGCAATTCTCACAGCTTTCGTGGGCGGTGGTCTGTTTTTTAGAAACCGCTCCAAAACAGATCGGTCGCGACTTGGCGCGGATTACTTCCGACGTGAAGGCTTGGCGGTGGTGGGGCTTTCTTGGTTTGTGGGCGGCTTGGCTACGGCCTTGCCCTTCTTGATCGGCAACACCTTCGGTGGGATTGGTTTTGGAGCATTCGTGAACGCGTACTTCGAGGGCGTTTCAGGCTTGACGACCACGGGTTCAACGGTCATGTCCCCGGAGCAAATTGACTCCATGAGTCACGCCTTGGCCTTCTGGAGATCCTTCTCCCACTGGCTGGGCGGGTTTGGAATCGTGATGGTGTTTGTGGTGCTATTCCCCACGGGCGGGCGCAGCCTATTCCGTTCGGAGATCCCGGGCGTGAGCCGCGAGGCCGGGCACCAGCGCGTGCGCGACAGTGCGCTGACCCTGATGCGTATCTACGTGTTCATCACGGCGGTGGAATTTGTGCTGCTGCTATTGGCGGGTTTGATTCCCTTCGACGCCCTGCTGCACTCTTTGGCCACGATCCCGACTGGCGGCTTCTCCAATTACTCTGGCTCGGTCGGCGGCTTGGACAATGTGGCCGCCGAGGTGATCATCACCGTGTTCATGTTCATATGCGGCATTAACTTTGGTCTGTATGACCTGCTGCTGCGCGCGGGTTGGAAACCGTTTTTCCGGCGCCTGTGGGGCTCCAGCGAATTCCGTTGGTACCTGGGTTTGGCCGTGGGCTCGATCGTGGCAATCACGACCATTCTGTACTTGAATGGCGGGACCAATGGGGACACCTCCATGGCCGCAAGGGCTTCGGGTAAGGACTATTCCAACCTGGGTACAGCGCTGCGCGATTCGTCCTTCCTGGTGGTGGCCATGCAGACCTCCACAGGATTCGGCACGGTGAATTTTGACCTCTGGCCCCAATTTGCCCGCGTGCTGCTCGTGTTCCTAGCCGTGGTCGGCGCCTGCGCAGGCTCCACCGGTGGTGGCATCAAAATGGTGCGCGTCATAGTGGTCGCGAAGGCCGCTATCGTGGGCGTCAAGCGCTTCATCCGCCCGCGCGCCATCCACGCCGTGCGCGTCGATGGCCAAAGCCTGGACGAAAAGACCGTGGCGTCGATCATTAGCTACTTTGCCCTATGGGTCATGATCTTCATGGCCGGCACCCTGTTCCTGTCCGCCTTTGGCATCGACCTGGTCTCTTCAGCCACCGCCGTCTTGGCCACCCTCAACAACATCGGCCCCGGCCTGCACATGGTCGGCCCCTTCGCTAATTACGCCAGCATGCCAGACATGGTCAAACTGGTTCTCAGCTTCTTCATGATCCTAGGTCGCCTCGAGTTCTACGCGGCCGTAGCCTTGTTGATGCCGAGCCTCTGGAAGCGGTAGGTGTAGGAGAGGCGGGAACGCGGCTCGGTATGAGCGAGAGTCAAGGTATACGGGCTCGGAGTTCTGGGCGGTCCAGTACGAGTTGAAGCGGTAAGTGCTCTCCCCAGGAACACGGCGCCGTGCCCGTTATCTTGCTGAGCGCGCTCCAGCCTCTAACTGGCTAGAGCATCGCCTTGAGCCCACGTCCCCCTCAAACCCGACAACTTTCAGGTTTCAACTAGCAAGGTAGTCGTAGGCTCGTACACCTGGACTTCTCCAACACCTCTCTCTAGATCCCCCCATGAAACTGTTCGCGACGACCCTTTTGTGCTCGAGTGCCTTGCTCGGCTTTTCTGAGACTTTTGAAACCAAGGCCGTGGAGGGGGAGGTGCTGGTTCGCACGTTCGCTTTTTCTTCCGAGTCCTCCTTGGAGAGTTCTTCCATGTTGATGGACGGGGAGGAGGTGCCCGGGCATGGGGGCGAGATGGAGCAGGAATCCAGTTTCAGCACCGAGTACGTGGTGCGGGATACGCACCTGGAAGTGGCCGATGGCCAAGTCGCGTCGGTGGAGCGGACCTACGAACAGTTGGAGCAGAACATTACGGAGCACATGCAGCCGCCCATGGGGGAGGAAGCTTTTGACTCGGAGTTCTCCAGTGAGAGTGATTTGACGGACAAGAGCGTGGTGTTGACAATCGAGGATGACGAGGTCAGCGCGGCCTGGGCCGATGGTCACGAGGGCGACGAGGGGCTGCTCGCGGACCTCGAGATCTGCGAGGACTTCGGCGTTCTGCTGCCCGAGAGCGCCATGGAATTGCAAGGTACATGGAGCTTGCCTCCGAGCCTTCTCGAAAAGCTGTCCGCGCCCCTCGGCGATCTCCACATGGAAGCGGAAGAGGGGCCGGATGATATGGGCGACGAAGGCCCCGAAATGCCTGACGAGGAATTCGAGGGCGATATCCAAGCGACCTTTGCTGAGATCGTTGAAGAGGACGGCAGGCGATTGGCGCGCGTGGAGTTCACAGTGGATGTATCCAGCACCGTGGACATGACCGAATTCGTGCTTGCCATGACCGCGTCCGAGAATCCCGATGACATGCCCGAAGGCGCCATGGTGCCCGACATCAAATCTATGGAGCACGAATCCACCTATGTCGGAAGCGGCACCTTCCTCTGGGATCTCAAAGCCGGGCGCCTGGCCTCCTTTGATCTCACCTGCGAAATCACGCGCGCGGAAACCGTGACCATGGAGATCGCAATGGGCGCGGAGAGCGTAGAGATCGAACAGATCTCCGAGTACGCAGGAACCGATACCTGGAGCATGCGGTTCGAGTCGGGCCAGTAGAGTTTGACCGGCGCGCGGGCTCGCGTCGCTGCAATCGAAAAAAGGCGGGCTCACCGATTGGGGAGCCCGCCTGTTGATTGGGGGTGTTTCCGTCTTACATCACGTCTTCGCGGTAGACCCATTTGCGCGTGCGCGGGAATTGACGGCGGTGGGTGACTAGGCGCCAGAGGGATTCGGGGCCTTGTACGGTGATGTAGGTTTTGGAGGTGCCTTCGTTTTGCAGGGTGACTCGGCCAGAGACCAGGCCGATGAGGCGTAGGTCTTCGGACTTGCTGGACTTGCGTAGGAAGACGCCGGCGCCGATTTGGTCGGGGTGGTTGTCCAACTCGGAGCAGGTGTCGAGCAGGATGCCGTGGACGCGTTCGTCCTCGCGAACCTTGACCCAGCGTTGCCAGCTGCCTTCTTCTGTGCGGCCGCGCAGCAGGACTTCCTGTCCAGCCTCGAGGGCCTGGAAGGTCATGGGCACGGAGGGCAGGCGGATGTTGGTCTTGGCTGTGTAGAGCCCATCACCTACGGGATCGATCACCGTGAATTCGACGCTGGGGCCGTCGCCGAAGACCGCCTCGATCTCGACCGGACCGGCGCTGGTGTAGCGGCCCAGGAAGATCACCCCGTACTGGGTGGAGACGCCGAGCTCGTTGCCGGCCTCGCCCAGGATACGCAGGGTCGGATCGACCCCCTTGCGCGAGCCCAGGCAGGAGGCGAGCAGGGTGGTGAGCAACAGGACGGGAAGGAGGGACCGGGTGCGACGGAACGGAATAGCCATGGGGCCCATTCTTTCCATGGGTGGCGGCGGGGGCAACCAGAATCCCTCGGGAAGGGTCGAGCTGGCTGGCCAATCCGTCCCGGGCCCGTTAGAGTCCCGCCCATGACAATTTCCCGTGAAAACTCTGACACCTCGAGCGAGCGGGCCTACGGGGCCATCCTGCTGGACTTGGACGGTACTTTGGTGGATGACCATGGCTCTGTGCATGAGCGCAACGTGGAGGCGCTGCGAGCGGCCAGCGAGGGCGGCACGGTCGTGATGGTGGCCACCGGGCGTTCCTTGATGGCGACCTTGGAGGTGCTTGATGTGCTCGAATTGCCCACCCCGGCGGTGGTGTTTAATGGGGCGGCGATCTACTGCCCCAAGACCGGACGCATGCTCGAGGAGCGCTTGCTCTCCAAGCGCATCCTGGCACAGGCCCACGATCTGCTGGAGCGCACCGAGGATCTGTCGGTGATCATGTGTGCCCGCAATAAATATGCGCGCGCGCCGCGCTGCGCTGAGGAAGAGCGCGCTCTTTCGGGCCTGAAAAAGGTTGAGACGGTCTCGGTGCAGGCCCTGTCCGAAATTGAAAACGTGCTGCGCGTGACCTTCCTATCCCAGCGCCACGAGGAATCCCTCAGCTTGAGCGAGGAGCTCGAACGCGAGGTCGTGGGGCCCAGCTACCGCACTCATTTCCCCTTGTCGGTACTTCCGCGCTACAAAGGCAGTCCCTTTAACGTGGCCGACCTGCACGCGCCCTGTCAAGGCAAGGCCGAAGCCCTGCGCTACATCGAAGAGACCCACGGCATCACGGCCGACAGGGTTGTCGCAGTCGGTGACGCCAACAACGACATTCCCATGGTGGAAGCCGCCGGACTCGGAGTGGCCATGGCCAACGCCGTCGCCGGCCTGCAACGCCGCGCGGACCGTGTGATTGGCGACAACCACGGCACCGCCATCGCGGAGTTGGTCGAGGAGCTATTCCTGTAGCTAAGGGATCAGCGGGCAGGCAACGAAACGAGCCCGCAGCGATGGGCTGCAGGCTCGTTGGAACGGACTCAAGTCAAGATGAGGTCTCGATTCGCTTAGGCGTCGTCCGCTTTTTTGGGCTTCTTCGCTTTCGTTTTTTTGTCGACCGGTTTCTTGGGGTCTCCCGACTTGCTGGATTCTGAGCTAGCCTTCTTGTCCGCAGCCTGATCGCTCTTGTAGGCGTCGGAGCGATAGTCGGTTTCGTAGAAGCCGGCGCCCTTGAAGATTAGGCCTGCGCCCATCCCGATCAGGCGTTCGAGTTTGAGTTTGCTGCACTTGGGGCACTTGCGTTTGTGCTTCTCGCTCATCGATTGGAAGAGCTCGAAGGTGTGTCCGCAGCCGTTGCAACGATAGTCGTAAGTGGGCATGGTTGGGGCAGCCTACTCTGCAGCGTTTTCAGCGGTGGTTTCAGGGGCTTCGTCGCTCTGGGCGGCGGCCACTTTGACCTGCGCGTGGCGCAGGATACGATCGCCCTTCTTGAAGCCGATGCGCAGCACCTCGAGGATGGTGCCGGGTTCGGACTCGTTGGTTTCGATGGTGGCCATGGCCTGGTGGCGGCTGGGGTCGAAGACTCCGCTGGTTGCGATGGCTTTAACACCGTCTTTTTCCAGGGACTGCCACAGCATGGTACGCGTCATTTGAACGCCCATCTGCAGGTTCTTGGCGTCCTGGCTGTCGCAGGGGGATTTCAGGGCCATGTCCAGGTAGTCGAGCACGGTCAGCATCTCGTCTTGGATGCGCGCGGTTTTGTTACCCACGGCGGCATCTATGTCGGAGAGTACTCGACGGCGCAGGTTCTGATAGTCGGCTTTGGCGCGTTGCCAGCTAGCCAAGTACTCGTCGCGCTCGAATTGCGCGAGCTGCAGCGGGTCCATATCCTCTTTGGGATCCTTTTCTACGGGCGCCTCTTCGGGCTCGAGAATTTCGGCAGGATCGATGTTCTCGTTCTCTTCGTGCTCGTTCACTTCGTCCAGTTCGCCGTCTTGGGGCTTGGTGTTGGAGTCGCTCATAGTTCTAGGGCTTGTTGGCTGTGGTTGTGAGGCGCCGGCTGACGAAGGGGCCACCGTATTCAGGCAAAGTGGTCGAGGATGCGTTCGAAGAAGGACTTCTTGCCGCTGACCTCTATCTCTAATTCACCAAACTCGGAAAGCAATTCTTTTTGGCGGTCGGTGAGGTTTTTGGGCACTTCCACGAAGACGCGCACGAGCTGATCGCCCTGGCCGCGGCCTTCCAAGTGGGGCAGGCCTTGGGTGCGTAGACGGAAGAGTTTGCCGCTTTGCGTTCCGGCGGGGATCGTCATGTCGACCTTGCCGGTGAGCGTGGGGATTTCTACCCTGTCGCCTAGGGCGAGTTGGGAGAAAGACACGGGCACTTCGATCAAGAGGTCGGGGCCGCTGCGTTGGAAGAGTTTGTGTTCGGTTTCGCGAATCACGACCTGCAGATCGCCGCGCGGTCCGCCGGCTCCGCCCGCGTCGCCTTCACCGCGTACGACCAGGCGCATGCCTTCTTCGACGCCGGCAGGGACTTGGATCTTGACGTCGGCTTTCTCGCGTACGCCGCCGCTGCCCTTACACTCGGGGCAGGGGGTTGCGATCATCTCGCCCTGGCCTTTGCAGCGCGGGCAGGTCTGCGCCATGGTAAAGATGCCCGCGTTGCGCGCCACCTGTCCCTGGCCGTTGCACGTGCTGCAGGTGGACTTTTTAGTACCCTTTTTGGCACCGGTTCCGGTGCAAGGATCGCACTTTTCGGTGCGTCCCATGGTGACGGTTTTGGCCACGCCTTCGGCGATCTCCTCCAAAGTGAGGTCGAGCACGATGCGCAGGTCGCGGCCTTTGGAGGGGCCACCGGGGCGTCGCCCACGGCCTCCGCCTCCGCCAAATCCACCGCCGCCACCGCCACCGAAGATGTCTCCGAAGGCGGAGAAGATGTCATCCATGTTGTTGAAGCCGCCCGGATGGGCGCCTTGGCCTCCGCCCTCGAACGCTTGATGCCCAAAGCGATCGTACTGGGCGCGCTTCTCGGCGTCGCCCACCACGTCGTAGGCTTCAGCCGCTTCCTTGAACTTGGTTTCCGCAGCCTTGTCACCCTGATTGCGATCGGGGTGATGTTGCATGGCGAGTTTGCGGTACGCCTTTTTGATGGCAGCCTGGTCGGCGTCCTTAGGGACTCCGAGGACTTCGTAGTAATCGCGCTTGTCAGCCATATCGATGGGAGGCGTTCAGGGGGGGGGAGTTAGTTTTGGAGGCGGAGAAGGGGAAACCTTCTCCGCCTCCGTTGGCATGCATGCCGTAGCTAGAATCGCTTAGGCAACCGTGCCGTCGACGGCTTTGCCGTCTTCGCCGAGATCGGTGATCATGGAATCGGTCGTCAGCAGCAAGCCCGCGATGGAAGCCGCGTTTTGCAGGGCGGAGCGCACAACCTTTGCGGGGTCGATGACGCCAGCCTTGAACATGTCAACGTAGGTGCAGGTCAAGGCGTTGAAGCCAATGGACTTGCCTTTCTCGCGAACGTTTTCCAATACTACGGAACCGTCTTCGCCAGCATTCTCAGCGATCTGGCGCAAGGGTGCGGTCAGGGCGCGCTCGATGATGAGGGCGCCGAATTTCTCGTCACCCTTATAACGACCCAGGGCCACCGCTTCGGAAGCGCGCAGCAGTGCGACGCCGCCTCCGGGAACGATGCCTTCTTGGGTTGCAGCGCGGGTGGCGTTGAGGGCGTCCTCGACGAGGTCCTTCATCTGCTTCATCTCGGCTTCGGTTTTTCCACCGACTTTGATGAGTGCGACGCCGCCGTCCAGCTTGGCCAAACGCTCTTCGAGCTTCTCGCGATCGTAATCGGAGGTGGAGGCTTCGATCTGGGATTGGATCTGCTTGACGCGGGTCTTGATGTCCTTGGGCTTGCCGGCACCTTGCACGATGGTGGTGTTGTCCTTGGTGACGATAATCCGTGCGGCCTGACCGAAGTGCTCGATCGTGACCTTATCCAGGGGGATGCCGATGTCATCGGTGAGCGCGGTGCCACCGGTGAGAGCAGCGATGTCCTCGAGGTAAGCCTTGCGGCGATCGCCGAAGCCGGGGGCTTTGACGGCACAGACGTTGAGGATGCCTTTGAGACGGTTGATGACCAGGGCGGTCAAGGCTTCGCCTTCAACATCCTCGGCAATAACGAGTAGGGGACGACCGGTTTGTGCGATGGCCTCCAGAGCGGGAATGAAGTCGCGAACGTTGGAGATCTTCTGGTTGGAGATCAACACGTACGGGTTCTCAAACTCGCAGCTCAGCTTGGCGAGGTCGGTGGCGAAGTAAGGGGATAGGTAGCCCTTGTCGAACTCCATACCCTCGACCACTTCGAGCTCGGTTTCCAAGGTGGTGTTTTCCTCAACGGTCACCACACCGGTGTCGCCCACAGCCGTGAAAGCGTCGGCCAAGATGGCGCCGACTTCCGGGTTGTTGTTGGCGGAGATGGTCGCGACCGAGGCCTTTTCAGCTTTGGTTTTGACCTTGCGGGATTGCTCCTTGATGGAGTCAACCGCGATTTCGACGGCCTTGTTGATGCCGTTGCGCAGGGCGCTGGTGCTGACACCGGTGGCCACGTACTTCATGCCTTCGGAGAAGATCGCCGAGGCCAGTACGGTGGCGGTGGTGGTGCCGTCACCGGCCACATCGTTGGTTTTGCTGGCCACTTCGAGCACGAGCTTGGCGCCCATGTTTTCGAAGGGGTCTTCCAGTTCGATCTCCTTGGCCACGGAAACACCATCTTTGGTGATGTGGGGGGAGCCGAAGGACTTGGAAAGGATCACGTTGCGCCCGGCGGGGCCCATGGTGACGCGAACGGTTTTGGCGAGTTTCTCGATGCCAGCCTTCATTTTACTGCGGGCGGAATCGTCGAAAAGGATCTGCTTGGCCATGGTGGGTTTTGGGTAGTTGTGCTTTTGGTTTTGAGGGATTGCCTATGCGGCGTTCTGGTGGGGTGGGATGGAGCTTGGGCTTACATGCCCATGCCCATGCCTCCCATTCCGCCCATGCCATCCATGCCTTCCATCTCGCTAGGACCAGCGTGGATAGTGGGCTCGGGCTTGTTGACGATCAATGCGTCGGTGGTGAGCAGCAGGGATGCCACGCTGACCGCGTTTTGAAGAGCGGCTTTGGTCACCTTGGCGGGATCGAGGATGCCGGTAGCCAGCATGTCCACGTACTCGCCGGTGAGGGCGTTGAATCCGAAGGATGACTTCTTTTCCTTCAGGATGCGGTGCACGACGACCGGGCCTTCGAAACCAGCGTTTTTGGCGATGGTCTCCGCGGGCTTAGCGAGGGCTTCGACCAGGATGTCGATGCCCATGTTGTAGTCCACGTCGTTCTTGAGACGCAGGGCCTCGAGCACGGAGCGGCTGCGCAGCAGGGCGCATCCACCGCCGGGCAGAACACCTTCGGCGACCGCAGCGCGAGTGGCGTGCAGGGCGTCCTCGATGAGGGCCTTGCGTTCCTTGACCTCGGTGTCGGTGGCTCCACCCACGTTGATTTGGGCGATGCCGCCCGTCAACTTAGCGAGGCGCTCTTGCAGCTTCTCACGATCGTAATCGGAGGTGGTGCTGGAAATTTCGGCACGGATCTGATCCACACGATTTTCCACGGCGGGGCGCTTGCCGCGACCCGAGGAAATGGTGGTGCTTTCGGATGTGATCAAAACATGGTTGGCGGTGCCGAGGTGCTCGGCTTCGACCTTGTCCAGCTCCAGATCGCCATCTTTCATGATTGCGGTAGCGCCGGTCAGGGCAGCGATGTCGAGCAACATTTGCTTGCGACGGTCGCCGTAACCGGGGGCCTTGACAGCGCAGGTTTGAACCACGCCGCGCATCTTGTTCACGACCAAGGTGGCCAGGGCTTCGGAGTCCACATCCTCGGCGAGGATGAGCAACTTTTGGCCACTTTGCTTGATGGTCTCGAGCAGGGGCAACATCATTTGGATGTTGGAGATCTTGCCTTCGTGGATCAGGATCGCGGGCTTCTCCATGCTGCATTGCATGGTATTCGGATCCGTGACGAAGTGGGGAGAGAGGTAGCCGCGGTCGAACTGCATGCCCTCGACCACTTCCACGTCGGTCTGCATGGACTTGCCATCCTCGACCGTGATCACGCCGTCTTGTCCGACCTTCTTCATGGCGTCGGAGATGAGCTTGCCCACATCCGGATCGTTGTTAGCGGAGATCGTCGCGATGTGCTGGATTTCCTTGGCGCCGGAAACCGGACGGGCCATCTTGGTCAAGGCCGTGGCGACCGCTTGAGAACCGTCGGACAAAGCCTGGTTCAAGCGTGCGGGGGCGGCACCGGCGGTGATGGCTTTCAAGCCTGCGCCAAAGATGGAAGCGGTCAGCAAGGTGGCGGTGGTGGTGCCGTCGCCAGCGATGTCGCTGGTTTTGCTGGCCACTTCTTTGACCAGTGCAGCACCGAGTTGCTCAAAGGGATCGGCGAGCTCGATTTCCTCGGCTACGGAGACCCCGTCCTTAGTGATAGTGGGTGCGCCCCAGCCCTTGTCCAGCACGGCGTTGCGGCCGCGGGGTCCGAGGGTGGTGACAACCGCCTTGGCAAGTTTGTCGACTCCGCGCTTGATAGCGTCTCGGGCGTCGGCTTCGAAGACCATTTCTTTGGTCATAGGAATGTGCTCTCGTTTTCGCAGGCGTCCTGAGGACGCGGGGATGGGGATAAAATGTCTCCTGTGCAAGGCACGGGACCCCAGGGCATAGCAATAAGGATGCCGTTTGGGTGTTGAGTCGTAAGTCTATTTGTAGTAACTGGATAGGTCGCCTTTGCGGTGGGGCTGCGAGGCTGCCAGGTTGGCAGCAGTCACAGGGGGGTCCAGCGGCGGGCGCCAAACTGGCAGGCCGCACATGGAAAATCCTTCCAGGGTCCCGCCAGGGGGGGATTATTAGCGGCATCGCACACCCTGCAGGCTATCTTGGAGCCATGCGATTCCTGGCCTCCTCCCTAGCTTTGCTTTCCATCGTGCTTCTAACCACGGCCTTCTCGACTCCCCAAGCGGGTGAGGGGCCAGTTCTGACCTGGCGTACCCTGGCAGGAGCGACTCGCCAAACTCCGCTAGCGCAAGCTCCCGGTTCGCAGCTCGAGGATTGGATGGGCCCCTGGATGGAGCCCAGGGGGTTGCAGGCCCCTGCGCCCCTGGTTGGGGCGGATACGATGGTCGTGGAGTTGATCGGCGGGGATCGACTGTTCTCCAGGGCTGCGGGCGGCGATGGTGAAACCCTGGAAGTGCGCTGTGTGGGATCCACGGATTTGAGCCTGTCGATCGAGCAGATCGCGAGCTTCGTATTCCCCGACCGGCAGGCGGGTCGTGGCAGCCTGGAAGCCGCGTCGGAGGGCGACCGTTTGTACAGCCTCGCGGGGCGTGGCTTGGATCGCGTGGACGGCGTTTTGGTCGGTTTTGCGGCCGAAGGCGTGCGTTTTGAGGGCCGTTTGGGGGAAAAACTCTATCCCTGGGCCGATGTCGTGGGGCTCTTTATCGAAGCGCTAGACAGTGGTGGAGCGGAGCAGGGAGGCAGCGCTCAGGGGGCCGAAGTTGCCCTGGTGGAATGGACCGATGGAAGCCGCACGCGCGGCCAGCTGGTGAGTGTCACCAGTGCCGGGGTGATTTTGGCACCGCTCGCTGAATCTAAGTTGCCGACATGGACTATCCCCATGGCTGCCGTGCGTGAAATGGTGCTGCTGGATGGCTCCTTTCGATTCCTTCCTTGGAAGCCTATTGCGGATGCGGGGCCCAGCCGCTCGCCCTTCGATCCGCCCGGTTCCGAGCCCCTGGGAATGGTTTGGCCCCACCGTATCGATCGAGCGGTGACAGGCGAGGAGTTGAGTTCAGCGGACCGCACTTGGACCCAGGGTATTGGAGTGCATGCGCCCAGCCAGCTGACTTGGAATCTGGATGGCGCGGACTGCAAACTTGTGCTGTTCGCTGCATTGGATGACTCGGTACGCCTGGCTGCCCGTACGGGCGATTCCGTTCTGGGCTCTGTTGAATTCCAAGTCCACGTGGACGGCAAACAGGTGTGGAGTAGCGGGGTCGTGACCTCGGCCCAGGGCGTCATTCAGCCGGATGCCATCGATCTGAGCGGCGCCAAGACACTGCGGTTGGTGGTGACCGACGGGGGCGATGGGCCGGTTCTCGACCGTGCCAATTGGTTGCGCCCGCTCCTCATTCGCTGCGAGTAATTCCCCTCGGGATTCGATTTCGGGCAGGCGTGTAGGAAGTCCGGCCCAGGCCTGCATATCTGAGGATTCTATGGCGGCTCATTGCCGCGGCTCGCAGTCCAGCGCTCCAGCGGTGGTAGCGCAGGAGGTCGCGTAGAGCAGGCAAACTGAATGCCGTAGCCAAAAAAGAAGCTGCGGATGCTCGAAACTCGTACCGATTCTTGAGCCTTTGCTATCCTCGTAGGCCATGCTCCTACGCTTCCCGCTTCGACACTCTTCCGCTTGGTTGGCCGGTGTCAGTTTTTTTGTGTGTACCGCTTTTCTTTCGGTTGAAGCGGGAGCTCCCGCTCGGGTTGAATTCGAGGAGCCCGTGCGCTTCAGCCGCGATATTAGACCGTTGCTTTCGGGGCATTGTTTTGTGTGCCACGGTCCCGACCCATCCAGCCGTCAAGCGGATTTTCGGTTGGATTTACGCGAGGAAGCCGTGCGGGATCGGGATGGCATCACCGCGATTGTGCCCGGGAATCTAGAGGAGAGTGAACTTTGGTATCGCATCAGTACGAAGGACGGGAGCGAAAGGATGCCGCCTCCGGAGTCCCACAATGCGGCTCTCAACAAAGAGGAGCAGGCCCTGGTGGGGCGCTGGATTGAGCAGGGCGCTCCCTACGAAAAACACTGGGCTTTCGAAGTGCCGGTGCGACCGGAGGTGCCCGAGGTGTCAAGCGGGGAGGCGCACCCTATCGACGCGTTCTTGGGAGCCAAGCTACTGGAGGTCGGTTTGGCCAGGCGCCCCGAAGTCGCTCCGGAGTTGGCGTTGCGGCGCTTGTTCCTGGACCTGACCGGATTGCCGCCCACGCTAGAGGAAGTCACGGAGTTTCAATCCCGTGTGGAGTCCGGACCCTTCGCAGAGGTTTGGAGCGAGCAAGTGCGGCGCATTTTTGCGGAGGAACCCTACAAGAGTCGCTATGCAGAACGCATGACCAGCCCTTGGTTGGATCAGTCTCGTTACGCGGACACCATCGGAATTCACACGGACAACGGTCGTCAAATTTGGCCTTGGCGGGATTGGGTGCTGCAGGCCTATCGCGACAACATGCCCTTCGATCAGTTTCTGACGGAACAGCTTGCCGGCGATCTTTTGCCCGACGCAACCGTGCAGCAGAACGTGGCCACGGGTTTCCTGCGCAATCATGTGATCACGGATGAGGGTGGCGCCATTCCGGAGGAATACCTAGTCGAATACGCCGTGGATCGAGTCGATACCACCTCTCAGGTATTCCTCGGATTGACGGTCGGTTGCGCACGCTGTCACGATCACAAGTTTGATCCGATCAAGCAGAAGGAGTACTACAGCTTGTTCGCTTTCTTCGCGTCGAATGATGAGCCGGGTCTCTACTCCCAACAGCCGGACTCCAATCGCGCGTTCGAGCCCGCGCTCGAAGTGCCCAGTGGGGAGCAGGTTGTGCAGCGCGAGCGGCTGGCCCAGGAGGTCACTACCAAAGAGACTGCGTTGGCTTCGCCTAGCTCGGAAGAGCAAAAAGCCTTGGCTCTGTTTCAGAAGAGTTTGCCCGGGGAACTGGGTTTGGCTTGGCAAGCTGCGCCGGTGGCGCAGGCGACTTCCCAGGGGGGCGCGACCCTCACCGTGACGGAAACGAATGCGGTTTTGGCCTCGGGCGAGAACCCGGATATCGATACGCATCGGCTAGAGTTGCTTACCGAAGGCCTCGGATTGCGGATGATTCAGCTCGATGTACTCGGACACGAGAGCTTCACCAACGGAGCGCCCGGGCGGGCTGGCAATGGCAACGCGGTGTTGACGGCGATACGGGGTCGGGTGACCTCGGTGCTAAATCCTGAGCTCAGCCACGAGCTACAGTGGTCCTGGGTGTGGACCGATTTTGCGCAGGACAACGAAGACTACAGCCTATTGCGAGCGCTCGAGCACGGTCCCAACAAAGGCTGGGCGATCGGGGGTCATAACGATCCCGCCGAACATGTGGCCTTGCTGCTGACCGATGATGCGTTCGGTTATGAGGGCGGCAGTCGCGTGCAGCTGGAGCTGCAGTACAACTCTCCTTATGCGGATCACTCCTTTGGGCACGTGCGCGTTGGGCTTGCGGCGTTGCCCGATACGGGTGTGGAGCGCCTGCCGGTGA
>JBLFXY010000028.1:0-19872 GCA_047611645.1 Glaciecola sp. | reverse complement strand
CGCTTCCAACGCTAAAGCACGGGTACATCTTTCGATTCGCCGCGATTGCTTTGCTTGGCGATGTGATAGGTGCCTGCAAATTCGGCTCTGTCGTGTCACACGCCACTGCAGTTCATGAATCTGGGGGAGAATCTGGAAACGTGATCCAGGGAATCACCAGCAACCTTTCGTGTTGCGAATACCGTCCCCTAGAGGCCCCGTATGCGTACTTTTGTCACCCAAGTAATTTTGGACGGGCAAATCAACAGATTCGGTTTCTCTCTCGCGCAAGAGAAGAAGGCTCTCAATCACAGTTGGTGTGACAAAACAGGGAGGCTGCCATAGGATCGGAATTGACTCTCCAAGTCGCAAACAGATCAAAATCAGGATACAGATGTTCAGAGCAAGGTTGCTGGCAATTCCGTTTGCCGCCAATCTCATTTCTTCTCTCGCCCACGCTAGTTTCCAAAACCCCGTCCATGTGGTGGACTCCACAGGAGGCGGAAATTTCACGACAATCCAGGCAGCGATCACGGCCTCTGGACCAGGAGATATCATCCTCATCCGAAGCGGAACCTATGCGGGTTTCGGGATTGGACGGACGCTTTAGTGTGCAGAGTCAATTGGGCGCAGGATCAGCGGACAAGGTACGCGTGCGCGCGGCTGGCTACTGCACTCTCTCCGCAACCGTTGGGGACCTCTCAAACGACATGGTGCTGTTTCCCGCACCCAGCGAACCCACGCGCTTCCAGGTGCTCGATCTGGTGGATAGGCCCATACCCGGAGCCAACGTCACGAGCACGCAGTCTTGCGCCCATGACGTGCCGGCTTTTTCTGAGCACACCGATGCATTGGGCTGGGCATCCCTGGCGGAATACGGACTGCAAACTTTCGTGCCGGAACTTCGCTTGCGAGCTCCGGGATTCGGCGCCATCAAATACCTGGACGGCGACAACTTTTTTCAACAAGAACCTGCCACCGTGCGATTGGGCCACCGAAGCCCGATCACCTACACCCTGGCTAAAAAGGACGGCGGCGCCGGGGCGGGCGCCAGCCTATTCCTGCTAGATGGCGATGGGCATCACACCCTGCGGACGGATGTAAACGGGCGCTTCAGCATTCCGTCGCGCTATGGGGATGGGTCCATGGGGCTGTATGTTTTGCAGGATTCAGAGCAGCGTTACCTGGCCACGATTCCTGCAGTCCCCGGCTTAGACCTGCGAGTGCGCGATGGCGCTGGGGAATGGCCCGAAGACTTGGCCACCGGCACTCTGATCTTAGCCAGATTATTTCCGGAGGCCGCTGAGATTTGGGCTTACCACAAGGATGGTTGGCTCGCAGAAATTTCGATGAAAGATCGCACCGAAATCGAATTCCCCGTGGGCGAGGGTTTCCTCATTGTGGGCGGCGCATTCACGGGTGTGGCCCCCACTACCATCCCATTCAAGGTGACCCCGAGCCAATTCCAGATCGTAGTCGCAGCTTCTCAATCCGAACCCAGAGTTCGCTTGCTCGTCCCCGAAGCCGAGTACGCGACCATCCGAGTGCAAGCCTCGCACGCAACACTCGATCGCGTGCCCTTGGATGAAGCCTTTCCGGTTCCCGCCGACCAGCAGCTCTGCTTCCTGTTCGAAAACGAGGGCGAAGTACGCCGGGTGGTCATCGATGCGGCCCAAGGCGACCAGGTCATCGACTTGCGCCCTTCCACCACCATCGTTCAAGCGGCATCCAAGCCCAAGGAAATGGCGGTTGCTCGATTCAAAATTCCGAGCGGGTCGAAACTTCAAATCACCAGCCCGAATCCGAAGTGTGACCTGAAAGTGGACTCGGATCAGAACATCGCCACGGTCGAGGGTACTAGGGGCACCCGCTTCCTGCTCGAATTGAGCACCCCGGACTGCGCTAGCACTTGGTATCGAGGACGCATTTCCTTGCGTGGTGAGTCGCCCGTCACCACGCTCATCGAGCCCACTCCTTACGCGAGGCTCCAAATCCAGGCAGGGCCGGAATTCGAAATCGTCGGCATAGACGCCGACGACCTCAAAGCCTTGACCCCGGGGCCTCTAGACCTGGTGATCGCCTGCTCGGACGGCAGCCGATACGGACTGCACTTGGTCCTAGTGCCCGGAGCGCAGCGCAGCATTGCGCTGCGCTCCGACTGAAAGTGAGCGACCCAGGCAAACAGAGCGCTGTTTGCTTTTGAGCCCTTCTGAATCATCCGGGCTAGCGTCTACGAACGACAGCGGTACCGGAGAGGTGATCGTGCCACGCTTTGTTTTCCCTGTCCCACAGGACCCAAAAGAAGCCGAAGAACAGGGGAAAGCTCGAGATCATGTAACTCACGTAGCGCCATAGACCGCGAAAGATGGAGACATTCTTGCCCGTGTGGATGTTTACGATTCTGATGCCCATCATCAACTTACCAGGTGTCCCGCCCAGCAGTGTCCAAAATGCCAGTATCACCGCGATGGGTGCAAGGTTCGAAAACATGACAAACGCAAAGCTCAGTTCCTCGGGATCTTCGAAGGTCAGGAAAAACAGGGTCACGAAGAACAGCGCAATGTAGCCGACAAAAAATATGACCGAGTCCAAGAGAACCGCCATCAAACGGGTTCCAAAACCGACGAATTCGAAACCTCGAATTCCAGTCGCTTGGGGGCGCTCCACTGAGGCTGTGGGAGGCGCATAGGGGTCGGTCAGTTCAGCGGACATGTGAATCGAATCGATGAGCAGCGTGGAATTAAAAAGGCCGAGGCCGGGAGCGAATCCCGGCCTCGGCCTATTTTGAGTGATGAAGCCCTTGCGTTCAATTAGGAACGAAGGATTCACACGGTGAGGGTGCGCTAGGCGCTCCCGTCAATCCACTAGAAGCGGCGACCGCCGCCGCCACCGCGACGGGGACCACCGAAGCCTCCGCCTCCACGACGGGGCTTGCCGTAGGGGCTCGCACCGTATCCGCCACCATCATCGTGGAAGGGACCGGGCTGGGGCGTCGTGTTGTAGCCGCTATCGGGGCGTGCGAAGCGATCGCTCGCTCCACGTCCTCCGCGGAAGGAACCACCGCGACCGCCGCGACGGGCGCCGCCACGGAAGCTGCCACCACCGCGCTGGCCGCCGCCGCCGCCGCGGTAGTTTCCACCACCTTGGCCGCCGGAGTGCTCGCGCTCTTCACCGACGCTGGCGCCACTCGACTTGCGAATGCGGATGCCGGGATCGCGGGGATCAAAGCGGTTGGCCTTGGTTTCGAATTCCTTGGCCGCGCGGCCGGAGATCTCGAAGGTGCTAGAGGCGGGACCCAAACGAATGGCGCCGACCTCGTTGCTGGAAATGTCGCCACGGCGACAGACCAGAGCCAGGATGCGCTGGGGGTTGGCTCCACTGGTCTTGCCCCAGTTGATGGAGAAGCTGGTGGAGAAGCCATCGGCGCTTCCGGTGTGGACGCGCTTCGGCAATTGCTCGGCCTGGTGAGGACCGGCTTGCGCGGCAACCTGCTCCTGGTCGAAACGTTGGGGACGCTCGGGACGCTCCGGACGCTCGGTGCGCTCGGTGCGCTCGACGTTCTCGGTGCGCTCAAACTTGCCGGGGCGCTCGACGTTTTCGGTGCGCTCGAACTTGCCCGGGCGCTCGACCCTGGAGGGTCGCTCGAACTTGGGGGCGCGGTCCTGGCGAATCGGTGCGTCGGCGTGGCGCTCTTGGCGCTTGGACTTCTTCATCTCGGCGATGTCGAAGGGCTCCCGGGCGGCACCCGCCACGGAAACTTGCTTCATGAGAACCGCGATGACTTCTTTGGGATCGCGTTCGCCCATGAGGGCCTCGGCGCGCTCCAAATCCTCGTGCGAAGGCTCCGGGGAATCGTTCAGGAACGTGGACATGGCGCCGCTCTGGCGTTCTGCCAAAACCTCGCGCACGAATGCACCACTGGGCACGTCACGCCATTCGATATTGACGCCGGTACCGTTCAACAGGTACTGCATCTTCCGGCGTTGCATGGGCGGAGCCATGATCAGGCACATGCCTTTGTTGCCGGCGCGGCCGGTACGACCGGAGCGGTGCACGTACACTTCGCTGTCGCGGGGCGGGTCTCCGTGGACGACCAGGGAAACATCCGGCACGTCCAATCCACGGGCGGCCACGTCGGTGGCTACCAGGACTTGGATGCTGCCCGCGCGGAAAGCGTTCAAGGTGCGCGTGCGCTGGGTCTGCTGCAGGTCGCCACTGAGGGGAGCTGCGGAGAAACCGTCGTTGCTGAGCTGCTCAGCGAGGCGCGTGGTATCCATGCGGGTGGCCACAAAGATCAGTACGCGGTTTTCACCGGCCAGCAGAAGCTGGTTCACCAAGGCGGGGTAGCGCTGGTTGCGCTGGACCCAGTAGCCCACGTGCTCGATGTCCGCGTTGGCGGCGCCGAGGCGCGAACCTTCCACGTGCAGAGCGTTGGTTTGATAACGCTCGGCCAGGTTTTGGATGGAGCGCGGGAAGGTGGCGGACACCAGGTGAGTGTGGCGCTGGGCCGGTGTGCCCTCCAGGATGGCGTCCAGCTCATCGCGGAAGCCCATGTCGAGCATCTGGTCGGCTTCGTCGAGCACGACCTGCTTGATCAGGGAGAGATCCAGGGATCCACGGCGCAGGTGGTCGAGCAAGCGGCCGGGGGTACCGACCAAAACCAGGGGGCTCGACTCGAGCTTGCGACGCTCGGGGCCGACGGGAGTACCGCCGGTGACGCATTCCACGCGCAAGCGCGGGACCGGGCCATAGAGCCAGCTGAGCTCGCGCTGCACCTGAACCGCCAACTCGCGGGTGGGCGCGATGACCAGGGCCAAGGGACCCAACATGCGCTTGTTGGAACGGGTGGTCTTGGCCTCTGCGAGCAGATCCTCTGCCATGGCAAGGCCCAGGGCGACGGTTTTACCCGAGCCGGTTTGCGAGGTGATGCGCAGGTCGCGGTCTTCATGCAAAGCCTGCATGGCCGAGACCTGGACCGCGGTCAGGGCAGTGTACTTCTGACTCTCCATCGCCTCACGCAGGGGCGCGGGGATGTGCTCGAGGCTGGAGGGCTCTAATTCGGCCACGACTTCCGCCACGGTCAACTCTTTCATCTCCGCTTCGATTGCGACCTCAGCTGCCGGGGCAACAGGGGCAACAGGGGCAACCGCTTCGATTGTGACATCGGATACGGGGGCGACCGTTTCGATAACCACTTCGGCTGCGGGAGCGACCTCTTCGATGGCGACCTCAGCTTCAGGGGCGACCTCTTCGATGGCGACCTCAGCTTCAGGGGCGACCTCTTCGATGGCGACCTCAGCTTCAGGGGCGACCTCTTCGATGGCGACCTCAGCTTCGGGGGCGACCGTTTCGACGGCGACTTCAGCTTCGGGGACCGGGGCCTCCACCGCTTCAACAATCGTCGCGACTTCGGGTTCAGCCACGGCTACAAGCGTTTCCACTTCGACCGCGGGTACGCCAGGGATCTCCGAGTATCCGGCAGCCTGGACGGGCGCCGATTCCGGGGTGGACACACAGTTATTCTTCAGGGCCCCTTCTAGGGGGTCCTTACACTCTTCTTGGTTCATGGTTTTCTCCGCTTTATTGCGGGGGTTTGCGGCGAAACCCATGAAACCTTCAAGAGCACGACGCGGCCCCGGTCCCTGACCTATGCAACTTGCAAAGGCCCATACCGGCAGCATTCTAATTGACAAACAAGCGCCCACATCGGGCGCTAGTTGGGATTAACCTTCGAACGGAGCTTCGCTCAGTTCATCACGCTTGGACTCCACGGTGCGCCATTTCTCGGCGTCTTCCATGGGGTCTTTGCGAGCGGTGATGGCCGGCCATTCGGCGGTCAACTTCGTGTTCAGTTCCACGTAGTCGGCCCACTTGGCGGGTACTTCCGTTTCTTCGTAGATGGCTTCTACGGGGCATTCAGGAACGCATGCACCACAGTCGATGCATTCATCCGGATTGATCGCGAGGAAGTTCTCTCCCTCAACAAAGCAGTCGACAGGACAGACGTCCACACAATCGGTGAACTTGCACTTAATGCAGGGCTCGGTGACGACGTATGTCATGGATGATTCTCTTGATTGGGGTTATGCGGCTGGTGAAACGGCCGGGGAGTGTACACGACGGGCCGATCGAGGTGTGCCCGAAGAGCAGCTCTTTTACACTTGGTCCGAAACGATACAAGGACCTGGGTCCGATATGTTTCCGCTAGCACCAAGAATTGTTCAAAACTTCGCCCAAGCCGCCAGCACCCGGCACGATGTAGCTGTGCTCGTTGAGGCCTTTTTCCCGGTCCCAGTGGGTCCCAGGGGGCGTTTTCAGTACATCTGCGGGCGACAAGCCGCGGTCCACGCGGGCCGCATAAACCCAAACGTTGTCGAAGGCCCCGAGTACGGTTTTCAGGAATTCCGGTGTGGCAATCATGGGCAAAGCGAGAATCTGAGCCGGCTTCCCGTGGTGCTCCACCAGAAATTCGATGGCCTTGACTAGGGTTCCGCCCGTGGCGCCCATGGGATCGGGTAGCACCAGGGTCGCGCCCTCTATGCTCCCCCCCACTTTACTGCCGGATAGATCCACACCGGTCACTCGGCCTTGGGCATCGGACTTGCGTGCCATGTTAAGGTGATCCAAACGCAGGTTGTCGACGGGCAGCACAGCTGTGAGCAACTCAAAGCACACTTGCGAAGGGACCATACCTCCGCGGATCACATCTAAAACGACGACTTTCGCGGTGGGATCCAACGCCTGCCCCACCCAGACACCCTCTTTGGGGTGAAACTCTTGCATGCGCGTGGGGCGCGACTGATGAACAGTGGGTAAATGGGCGCCTAAAGCCACCTGGGATAAGCAGCTATAGACGGAGCGCAGCAGAAACATCAGCTCCGTGTGGCTGGTGTCATCGCTCCCCAAGCGTGCCAACGCGCTATGCATCCAAGGATTGTCCAGGATGCACACACGATCGCCATAGGCGTGCTCCACAACCCGAACGGGCACTAGTTGGCCTCCTGCAGACCCGCGACGGCGCGCCCCAAAATCTCGACCATCGGCTTGACCACATTTTTCGGCGTGGCGCAAAGGGCGATTCGAATGGCCCCCTTTATGGGCACGACGAAGAGTCCTTCCGCGTTGCAGCGCCGAACGGTTTCCTGGGGATCCGTGGTGAAAACGATGACGAAAAAACCGCCCTCGTACCGGGGATAGTTGAGCTGGGCCTTGACCGCTTCCCGGTTGAATATTTCAACTCGCTCCCCCAGCATTTGCAGAAGAGCTCCACGGTCGGCATCCACGCGTTTGCGCAAGATGGGATCGGTCAGCAGATTCATGGCCGCCAACATCACCAAGTGATTGCAGTTCGACCAGACTCCGCGGCCCGTGTAGGACAACGCGTTCGCTATGCGCAAGCGCTCCTCGCGGTCGGCCAGCGCAACGGCCAAGGCGCCCGTACGCGCACCGTATTGGGCGAATGTCTTGGACGCCGACCATGCGGCCAATACCGGCATGTATTCGGTCAGCTCAGCGATATGATGCACCCAAGCATCCGTGCCGGGTGCACCGTAGCTCGCATAAGCCAAGTCCAAGAGCAAGGCGATCGGAGTGCTTCGATCGAACTCTTTCAGAATGCGAACCACTCCCTTCCACTCCTCTTCACCCAAGCTGTACCCCGTAGGATTGTGGCAAGGGAAGTTCAGGATTAGCAGGATGCGGCTTTGCGTTTTAGCCAGGGCCTCCAAACTTTCCTTGAGTGCGACCCAATCGAATTGGCGCTCTTCATTGAACATGCGGAAAGTCTGAACACCGCGCCCCGACTGATCCGCGATGGTGCCGTACGGCCCCCAGTGATAGTCCGTGGTCAGCAAGCTTTCCCCACGGTCCAAAAAGTTGACGACGGCGTGATGCACCGCACCGGTGCCACCTGCTGTGCCGACGCAAGAAGCCTGGTCCGCCAGTCCGGCCGGACCGAAGACGTCCTGGATTACCGCATCGTTAAATCCGGCTTCGCCGGAAATTGGCGCATAGGCGGCGGCCTGCGCGGGGTCGACGGCATGCATGGCCTCCACCACGGAAGGCATTACCGAAAGCCCTCCATCCTCGTCCATCAAGGTACCCAAGCTGGCGTCAATGATATTCTCGCCGGCCGCAGCGCGACGCAATGCCTCTCCGTGAATCGCAAAAATCGGATCCTCAGAAGGTCGGTGACGGGCGGACCCGATCAAGGCGTGATTCATAGTTTCAGTGGGATGGCTCATGGCTTCCAATCAGTATAGGCGCCCAAGGGGGCGGTGTCAGGACAACATCCCCCGTTAAACGCCAAGGGGGGCCAGCAGCGCTGGCCCCCCTTGGCGTTTGTCGACCATCCGCCGCTAGGCAAAGGGCCCGGAAGCGTCGCTTTGCTCCTCCTGGCTCGTGGGCTCCTCGAATTGGAAGCCCCCCTTGTCTCCGGACTCAGGCCGGAACTGAGGCTCCCGGAAGTCCCAGCGCAGATCGCCCAAATCCTTGCCGGTGGGCATTTCAACGAGTGCCTTGCTCGGCGTCGTCGGCTCCCCTTGCTTGGGCGCCGGAGCGGCCGCAGGCGGGAGGTTGCCCCCCTGGAAATTTTCAGTTTCCTGGAGCTTTTCACCCTCGACAGCGGCCTTGCGCTTGTTCTTGCGGGCCTCCCAGAAACGCTTGGGCTCCCAAAAACGACGGGGCGGCGGCGGGGGAATGAGAACCGGCTCGGGCTCATTGCATTCCTCGGTGCGCGACTGGGCCTCGCGCATTTCGCGGGGCATCCAGCGACCAAGGGGTTGCCCTGCTGCAGCTTTCGGGGCCACGCCCACCAAGGGGGTGGGCTCGGCCATCGGACCGGCCGCTTCGGGCTCGAGCTCTTTGACCAAGGGCGTCTTAGCTTCAGGCCAAATTTCCTTCGCAAAAGGATCTTCGGCTTCCGGGATGGGAGCCATAGGCGAAACCGGCTCAAGCTCGATGGCTTCCGGCTCGGTTTGAAATCCGGTAGGCACCTGGGGCGCTTGATTTTCGCCCTGCAGGCTAGAGAATTGGGCCGGACGCGGAAGCACGAAACTTGCCACTGTGCCTTCGCTAGCGGAAGCAAAATCGGGCCCTGCACTCGCAGCCGGCTCGACTTCGGCGGCCACGGGGATTGAAATCTCGCCCCCCACTTGCAGACTCTTGCGCGCCAGGAATTGCAGACGGCGCAGGGGGCCGAAAGAAAGCCCGGTGCTGCGCGCCAAACGGCTCGCATCGGCCTCAACCAGGGCGGTCAGGGTTTCAATACCCGCCTCGGAGAGAGTCGCCGCGACTTTTGCATCGAGGCCATCCACGCGCCCCAACATCGGGTAAGTGAGTGCGACAGGCTCAGACTGGGGAACCTCACCGCCGTCAAAGTCTCCAGATGCCTCAAAGGTCTCAGACGCATCAGACGCATCAGACGCATCAGACGCATCAGAGGTCTCAGAGGTCTCAGGGGTCTCAGGGGTCTCAGGGGTCTCAGGGGTCTCTGGGGTCTCTGGCTGGAAAATCTCCTGGGCGGTGAAGGCGCCGCCCATAGGCTCCAATGCCACGCCATTGGACTCGACGCTCACACTGCGTAGGCCGCTCACGGGTCGAGCGTCGCCCAGGACCTGACGGATCAAATCACGATCCTTGTCCCCCAGTTCGCCGCACTCCGTCAACGGAGCTTGCGAATTACCGAGCGGTGCGACCGCCATGCCCTCGGGGGCTTCTTCCGCATCCAGCGTATCGTCGCCAACCCGCTCGTGAAGAATGCGCCCCTCGCGAACCAAGCGCCGTGCGACCGCGGGTGGGATTGCGAGCCATGCGGCGATGCTCTCGGCGCCCACGCGGTCCAAGTCCACGAGCGATTGGCAGCCTGCCTTCCTCAAACGACGCAAGGTCGCCGGGCCATCGGCATGCAAGGTGCAAAGTAGTGCTAGAGAATCCATGGTGTGCCTTTGCGGAGTTCGTTGCGGTGTGGTGTGCGGTTGAGCGTTGGAGTGGAGCGAGGTACGCAGGGAAGCCAATTAGAATTCCGAGGGAGTACCCGACTCCGAAAAGGAAGCTCCGGACGGGCCAACGTCGGGCATTTCTTCTTCTACAATATCCGTGGGAGCGGCTGCGGTCCTGCCTGCCATCAAAGGGCTGACTGCCGCATCCTGGGCCGTGACCTCCACCACCTCGGCTGCGAGTGCAGCGAAGTCCGCGGTCGCGCGACAGCTAGGATCAAGCAGGTTCACGGTGAGGCCTAATGCAGGTGCCTCACGCAGGCGCACGCTGGTGCGAATCACCGTGTCGAACATGGCGTCGCCAAAGCGTCCGTGCAGGGCCACCAGCAGTTCGCGTGCAAATCGCATACGACGATCGAAGAGCGTGCCGACCACGCGAATCGCATAGTCTCGCCCTTGGTTCTCCCCCACCTCATCCAGGACTTTGAGTGCCTGGAGGGCGCCCTGCAAAGCGAAGGCGCCGGTCTCCACCACCAGCAAAGCTGTGGTGCAAGCGTACATGGCATTCGCGCACAGGACCCCGTCCGTGCGCGGCGGGCAATCCACGATCACGAAATCGTAGCGATCGCGGACAGCATCCAGGGCGATGCGCAGGCGTTGCTCGGGATGGATCAGGCGCTCACTGCGCTCCTCGAACTCGTTCAGGCGCGGCTTGGAGGGCAGCAGGTGCAAACCGCCGGGCGCATTACGAATGGCCTGCTCGATGTAGGCCTCATCCATCAACACTTCGGCCACTGTGGCGCCCTCACTGCCATCGCAGCCAAGTCCCATGGTGGCGTGGGCTTGCGGATCAAGGTCTACAACCAGGACGCGTTCCCCGCGGGCCGCTAGGGCTCCCGCCAGGTTGATCGCCGTGGTCGTCTTTCCGCACCCGCCCTTCTGATTGACAAAGGTAAGGATTTGCATCCTGCCTCCAGAGCTGTGGCTACGCGAAAGATTCATGGCAAAGGAAGTCTCGGCGGGATCAAGGAAGGCCCGGAGATCCGGATCGCTTCCTCTGAGTGCGCGGGAAAGGGGCGCGAATTCCGCGCCTGATCAGCGCAGGGCTTTGCGCGCCCGCTCGTAGAATGCACTTGTTGTGCGTGCGTGGTCAATAGGCGTCCACTTAGCTATTGCAGAGATTGCTTTTGCAGCCGCACTATCGGGCGCACTCATGACCGCAGGAACGCGCGCCTGAACGCTATGTCCCACCGCTGGGTCTGCAGGAACCCAACCAATAAACTCGGGCTGCAGTCCCAAAAACCTTTGGGAGGCGGCTCTGAAACGCTCCCAAGCGGCCTTCGCCAAGCGTTCATCGGGAGCACGGTTTACAACCAAGCCCACGCGCAGGGTTTTGTTGACCATCATGGCACGCTTGTAGAGCGCGTAACCATCGGACAAAGCGGTGACCTCGTGATTCGTGACAAGAATCAGTGTACTTGTGGCGGCCAAGTGCGCGACGGTGCTGTATCCCATGCCTGCACCGTGATCGATGATGATCAGATCGAACTCGTCCTCCATCGTTCGAAGTGCTTTGAAGAGTCGATCCAATTCGCGTCGGGTGGGATTGATCAGCGCATCACGACCGACTCCACCGGAAAGCAGCTTCATGCCCAAAGGCCCATCCACCAGGGCATCATGGGCTGAAACGCGGCCTTCCATCACATGACCGAGGTCAAAGTCCGGTGCGAGCCCCAACAGCAAATGCGCGTTGGCTAAACCAGCGTCGAAGTCCACCAAGAGGACTTTCTCACCCATGCGCGTGCGAGCCAGCGCCAGGTTGGAGGCCATTACGCTCTTGCCCGTACCGCCCTTACCACTGGCGATACACACAACCCGTGCGGGTGCTTTCGCCTCGGATCGCTGGGGATCTTGGGCGGGAGCTGCGGTGCGCCGACGGGGACGCAGGCGACTGAATTGGAAGCGATTGAGCATGAAAGCGGAGTGCCACAAACGAGATTCCTGGCAACCTGCCCAGCGCTGTGGATGGAGAGCCCAGCGCTGAAGCTTCGGTCAGGGCGAGCCAATCTAGTGATCCACCAACCCCGGCTCAAGCGGCAACGCGGCCGCGGGGCATTTTCAGGACACATTCGGTCCTAAGCCACTACGTTGCAAGCGCCTACCAAAACGCTACGTTGCGACACCTGCCTCCAGATTCACCCCAAAAACCAGGCCTCCGGTCCCGAGAACTCCCCAGATTCAGAGCCCTAGCAACAACCATTCCGAGCACCACGCTGCGCGCGCATCGGGGTGCTGGCACGCAAGCCGGGAAGAATAGGTTAGCTCTAGAGGTGCCGTTGAGATTGCCGGGCTCGAAGAACCGACCTCGCCCTCCCACATCCACCGAATTAGTGGAAGCGAACCTCTTCACCGATGCGGTGGAGCTTCATCACGTTTGTCGATTTGGCGACGCCCGGCGGCACACCAGCCACGATTACGGTTTGCTCGCCGTATTCGGCGATACCTCGCACAACGAGCATTTCTGCAGCCATGTAGATCATGTCCTCTAGGCTCGGTTCACGGCGAAAGAGGAGGGCGCGCACGTGGGACAGGATGGACATGCGATTGACCGTTTCCTGGTTCGGACAGAGCGCGACGATTTCGGCCTTGGGTCGGAAGCGCGAAAGGTGACGCACCGTGTTACCGGTTTCGGTAAAACAGATGATGCGACGCAAGTCGAGGGCGCTGGCCACTTGCACGGCCGCCATGGCGGTGGCGTTGAAGAAGTGGGTGTCTTTGGGGCTGAGCTTGAGCGCGGGCGCTTTAGCGTAGCGCGGCGAACCCTCGGCGGAATGGGCCACCGCAGCCATGGTGCGAACCGCGTCGATGGGAAAGTCTCCCACGGCGGTCTCGGCGCTGAGCATGACGGCGTCGGTACCGTCCAGAACTGCGTTGGCCACATCCGTGACCTCCGCCCGTGTGGGTCGACTGGAGTGGATCATCGACTCCAACATCTCGGTTGCAGTGATCGCGTATTTGCCGGCCTTCACGGTGGCTTCGATCATGGCCTTTTGGACCAGCGGCAATTCGGCCAGGGGCAATTCCACGCCCAAGTCACCGCGTGCCACCATGATACCGTCGCTCTCTTCGATGATCTCTGCCAGGTTATTCACGGCGGACAAGCGTTCGACTTTGGAGATCATGTCCTGCCCATCGGCCAGGGATCGCACTTCGCGGATCTCTGCCCCGGTGCCCACAAAACTGATTCCAAAGAAGTCCACGCCCATCTCGTTGCCCAGCTTGATCAAACGTCGATCCTCATCCGTGGGCAGCTCGTAGCGCACGTCAGAATCGGGCAGGTGCACGCCCTTGCGCGTCCCCACGGGACCTGGGCGGACGACCCGGCCCACCACCGTGTCGCCTTGCACGCTTTCGCATACCAGCTCCACCTGACCATCCGCGAGGAATATGCGGTGTCCTTCTTTTACCTTGTCCGCCAGGTCGCCTACGTTCACCATGACCTCGCCTTCCCCAGCCTCGCCGTCGCCCGCCCGCAAGCGCACGGTTTCCCCTTCCGCAAGATCGATCGCCCCCCCAGGAAAGCTACCTGTACGCATTTTAGGTCCTGGCAAATCGGCCAAAATCCCGATGGCAATTAAGCGTTCCTGGGCCGCTGCCCGGATTTTGATCACTCGCCTGCGGTGATCCTCATCGGTTCCATGGCTGAAATTCAAGCGCGCCACGGACAGGCCTGCGTCGATCAAATCCCCCACACAGTCCTCGGAAGCAGGTCCGATAGTGGCGACGACCTTAGTTAAAGTCCGTTTGGCGTTCGGATCCAGGTCCGGATTGTGTTCTGGGGCGCGGTCTAGCATCTAAGATTGGGTGGTTTGCCTATGCGGTGAGTGTTCGAAGCGGGGGTCGGAAGGGCTCCCTCTGGATGCTCCTTCAACCCCCTCCATGCCTAACGGCCGGGCAATGGGCTGCAGGACGGGTAACCAGGGTATGACCGGCAACCGGACGCAAGATTGCCTTATTTTGTGACAGTTTGCTCATCAGATCGGCCTGGAACGGCAAAAGACTCATGATTCACCTAGTCTGATGCCGAGCGAAGACGCTCACCCCTATGCCTCCCCACCTCGCAACCAAAAGCACCGCCCCCACTGCTGTCACCATGCTCATCCTGATGCTGGTGGTTGGCCTTGTGGCGTTCGCCGCCAACTAATCCACGGCGACTTTGGCAACGGACCCACCGTCCGCTGCGCATAGAGCCCTCCCGGACCGACCCGCTGTCCGAGCCGAGCTAAAGTACTCGTAAAATTGCGCTCGCGCCTGAACTTAGGGCCCTTGGAACCCGGTTCGTTAGGGGTCAAAACCCTCCTCATGGCACGCTGGATGGGCCCCGGCGGCGCGGCCTTAGCGGAAAAGCACCCCGTTTCAAGGGACCTCCCTAGGCAAAAATGAAACCCTGCCAAGTACGAGCTTTCGGGAAAATACTTGCCTGAGCGCGCGTATATAGGTTTCGTGGTGCTCGCAAACCGCACTGAATACGGCATCTGCGCCGTCTTGACTCTCGCCCCCTCTAGCGATCCCCGGCTTCCCAAGAGCCAACCCGACGGGACCCTTGGGTCCCCCAACTCCCCCCAAAAAATCGTTATGAAAACCAAGCACATCCTCATCTCAGGCCTGGCACTTGCCACCCCCTTCCTGCTTTCCATGGATCCCCGTGGGGACAGCGTGACATTCGCCCCGGCCGAAGGGAGCAGCATCAGCAAGACCTTCACCCTCACCCACGGATTCGAACTCGACGACATGGCCATGCTGATGAACGGCAATGACATGGGCATGGAGATGGAGATGAATGTGCAGTCATCCCAAACCATTACGGTTGCGGATACGTACTCCAAGATGGACGGCGCTACGCCGACCATGCTCACCCGTACTTACTCGGATGGCGCCATGGAACTCATTACGGAATCTGCGGTTTCCGCCATGGGCACCGACCAAAACAACGACGCCACCGGTGAGGGCGGTTCCCATCTCAACGACCTGACCGTGATCTTCTCCTGGGACGAAGAGAAGGAAGAGTACAACAAAGCATTCGGCGAAGAGTCCGAGGGCGAAGCTGAATGGCTAACCGACCTCCATGAGGACATGGACTTGCGCGGCTTCCTCCCCGTCGGCGAAGTCTCCGTCGACGACGAATGGATCGCCGATTCCAACGTGCTCATCCCGACCTTCGCCCCTGGCGGCAACCTCCAATGGGACGTGATCATGGATGGCGAAGAAAGCGCTGGCGGACCCGACGCCGAAATGATGTCCAACCTGGGCGGCATGCTGGAAGACGCCATCGAAGGCGAGGTCAAGTGCAAGTACGTTGGCAAGAAAGAGATGGACGGTGTTGAATACCTGACCATCGAAATCACGATCAACATCGACACCGTCACCGACATGATCGAGGCCGTTCAAGCAGGCATGGCCGAGCAAGACATCCCCGAAGGCGTGGAAATCGAAGTCAGCCGAATGGACATGGAATTGCATATGGAAGGCAAAGGAACCCTCATGTGGAACGCCAAAGCCGGCGTCGTGCACTCCTTCAGCTACGCGGGCGAATCCGCCATGGTGATGGACATGGACATGGACATAAACGCCATGGGCAACGAGATGGAAAACTCCATGCACATGGAGATGTCCGGCGAGATGAGCCTGGAAATCACAACGAGCAAGTAGACTCCGGTCACAAAAAAAGGCTCGCGCCCCTCTGGGGTGCGGGCCTTTTCTGTTTAATGGGGCTCCGCGCCCCCACCTCCCACCGCCATGAAAACCTCCCACGCACTGCTCTCCAGCCTCGCACTGGCTGCCCCGCTCCTGCTCTCGATGGACCCCCGAGCGGACGATGTGACCTTCGCTCCCGTCGAAGGCTCCAGCGTCACCAAGACCTTCACCCTCAGCCAGGAATTCGAAGAGGGAGCCCTGACCATTTCGAGGGGTGGCAAAGAATTGTCCATCGAGACGACTGGGAGCTCGACCCGATCCATCACGATTGCGGACACCTACACCAAAATGGATGGGTCCAAACCCGTTCAACTCATGCGCGCCTTTAAGGATGGCGCCACGGACATTGCGACCGAATCCGCGCTCTTTTCCAAGGGCGCCGAACAGAAATTTGAAGCCTCGGGTGAAGGCGATTCACGCCTCAACGATCTGACGATTGCCTTCGCCTGGGATGCGGAACAAGGCGAGTATCTCAAATCCTACGACGACGAGTCAGAGGGGGAAGACGCCTGGCTGGTTGACCTCAATGAGAATATGGACCTGCGTGGTTTCCTGCCCAGCGGAGAGGTCGCTATCGGTGACGAATGGGAAGCGGAAACCAGCGTGCTGCTCTCCATCTTCGCGCCCGGCGGCAATCTGCAATGGGATCTTAAGATGGTCGACGATGGCAGAAACGGCGGAGTGGACCCCGCCATTTTCTCTGAGCTGGGCAGCATGCTTGAGGGTTCCGATATCGAAGGAGAAATCCAGTGCAAGTACGCGGGTCCGCAGGAGGTGGAAGGCGCTGAGTACCTGGCCATCGAAGTGACGATCCTTGTGGATGCGCTCACCGACCTCACAGAAGATGCCGAAGCCAGCATGGACGGCAGCGACCTTCCCGAGGGCGTGGAATTCGAGATCGGGGACATGGCCATGGAGCTGCACTTAGAGGGCAAGGGGCTCCTCCTTTGGGACGCCCAGGCGGGCCACTTGCACTCCTTTTCCTACGCCGGCGATACCGCGCTAAACATCAACCGAGTCCTATACATCAGCAGTGCGGGCAAGGTGATCGAGAACTCCACACAGATCGATGTTTCAGGAACCGTGAGCGTAGAAGTAACCACAGAACCGTAGCTCGAATACGGTGTCAGGCACCTTATTCGGTCAGTCTCCAAAAACCTCGGCGTAGGCCTCCTCATGGAAACCTACCAGCATTTGTTTGCCGACCTTGATCGTGGGCGCGCGCAGGTTCCCCGACGGCCCCAGCATGGCCTTGTGCAACTCCTCGGGCTCCGGATCTCCTGCGAGATCAAAGCGCAGGATCTTCTTGCCCTTGGCAACCATGAGGTGGCGCACACCCTCGAGCACACCCTCGAGATCGTCCGCGCCGAAACGCTGCTTCTTCGCATCCACCATCTCACGGATGGTGGCGCCTCGATCACCCAAAAAGGCGTCGCTGCGCTTGCAGGTGTTTCAGCTCTTGCGGTGGTAGTACCAGTCGACGCGCTTGCCCATGGATGCTCCTTTGCTTGGGGGTCAGGTGACAGAGACTAGCGGCCCGCACGCGCTTGGGCTAGCAGTTCATCGACCAGGGCCTGGACCACGGGCTCTTGATCGGAAAAGGGCACCGCATCCAGGGGCGGCACGTGCAGGAACAGCGCCTGCACACCCAATTCCTGGGCGCGCCGCAGGGCGATGCCGTACAAAAAATCACACACATATCCACCCGCGTCCTGGGACACATAGACCGGATGGGTCGTGACCGCCTGACACGTCTGCTCGCAGGCCGCCAAATCGAATCCGGAAGCCACGAGGGCTCGCGGGCCGATCTGGGAGACCACTCCGTCCGTGTCAGGCCTCGCGGAAGGGGGCACCGCGCCGGCCTGGACCTCCAGCCTAAAATTGGGACCCCGGTGCACGCCCATGGCCAGAATCCCCGCGGGGGCCTGCGCGAACCCTTCGAGAATCCCCTGTAACTCATCTCCCACTCCCCCATACGTCACCGGAACTCGAACCCCGATCACATCCGGGCGGGCGTTCAAGGCCTCTGCCAGGCGCCCGCTGGGATTGTCCAAGACGGTTTCGAAGGCTCCAAAGCCTGTGACCAATAAATAGGGTGCCGTCATGGGCCTGATCATAACAATCCCTGAGGCCGATGGACCCTCGCGGGTGGCGGGCCGCTACACTGTTCGGCCGCAGGCACGGGAGACGATCCGTGCCCCACAGACCCGGCAGGTGCAGCCTGCAACCGGTCCGAACCCAAAGAAAACCATGCAAGGCAAGCAAACGGTACGCGTGGCCAATGGCCAAGGCTTCTGGGGCGACTCGATTCTGGGAGCCATCCGGCTCACGGAGGAAGGTCCCCTCGACTACCTCACCCTCGACTACTTGGCCGAGGTCACCATGAGCATCATGCAGAAGTTGCGCATGCGCGACCCCAAAAAGGGTTACGCAACGGACTTCGTAACGCTCATCGATCGCATTCTGCCTCGCATGCTCGAGAAGAACATCAAGGTGGTGGCCAACGCGGGCGGTGTGAACCCCCACGCTTGCAAGGATGCCATCATGGCGGTGCTGGCCAAGCACGGGGCCACCGGCGTCAAGGTCGCAGTAGTCGAAGGCGATGACATCCTCGAAGACCTGGACGGTCTGATGGCCGGCGGCGAGGACTTCAAAAACATGGATACCGGCGAGAGTCTGAAAGCGGTACGCGACCAGGTGACCAGCGCCAACGTGTATCTCGGCGCCTTCCCCATCGCGGAAGCCCTCGCAGGCGGCGCACAGATCGTCATCACCGGACGCGGCACCGACCCGGGTTTGGTGCTCGGTCCGCTCATCCACGAATTTGGTTGGACTACCGAAGACCTGGACCTGCTGGCCGCCGGAACCGTGGCTGGACACATCCTCGAGTGCGGCGCCCAATGCACGGGTGGCAACTTCACCGATTGGCAACGCATCCCGGACCTGGCCATGATCGGCTACCCGGTGATCGAAGCCAGCGCGGACGGAACCTTCGTGGTCACCAAGCACGAGAACACCGGCGGCGCCGTGGATCGCTCCACCGTGCTACACCAACTCGCCTATGAAATGGGCGACCCGAACAACTACATCACGCCCGATGTGATCGCGGACTTCACCAGCTTCGACCTGGTTCAGGACGGAGAAAACCGCGTGCGCATCGCGGGTGTCAAAGGCAGCCCTGCGACCCCCACATATAAAGTGTCCATGAGCTACGCCGACGGTTTCAAGTCCGTGGGGCAACTCACCATCTGCGGACCCGACGCCCTGGCCAAAGCCAAGCTGTGCGCTGAGATCGTTTGGAAACGCTTGGAATTCGACGGCTTCACCTACAGTGAAGAAGAGCGCCTAGTGGAGTTCGTAGGCTCGGGTGTTTGCCACGCCGGTCTGCTCGAAGAAGGCGCCCAAGAGCCCTGCGAGATTGTTCTTCGCCTGGGCGTCAAAGGCCCCGACAAGGCCAAAGTCGGCCGTTTTGGGTCCGAACTCGTTCCTCTTGTCACCAGCGGTCCTCCCGGCGTAACCGGCTTCGCCGGCGGTCGCCCCAAGCCCTCCGAGATTGTCGGCTACTGGCCCGCTTTGATGACCAAGACCAAACTCCAACCCAGCGTTTCCGTTTTTACCTCCTAGGAGCCGATCGACATGCCGAAAACTCCCCTCATGCGCATCGCGCAAGCCCGTTCTGGCGACAAAGGTGAAGGCTCCAACGTGGGTCTCATCGCGCGCTCCGAATCCGCCTACGTGTTCCTCAAGGATTTCCTGACCGCCGAGCGCGTGCAGAAGCACTTTCACGCGATCAACCCCGGTGGTGTCGTGCGCTTTGAAGCGGACAACATGCGCGTGCTAAACTTCCTGCTCTCGGACAGTCTGGGCGGCGGCGGCAGCGCCTCGCTCATCACCGACGCGCAAGGCAAGACCCACGGTCTTGCCTTGCTGCGCATGGTGGTCGACGTGCCCGCTGATGTTTTGGAAGCCACGCCCGAAGGCTCCTTCCAGTAAACCCCCGCCCCCGATTTCGTCCATGGACATTTTGCTGGAGATCCGCGAGAAAGCCCGACGCCTACACCGCCGCATCGTTCTTCCCGAAGCACAGGACGAACGCGTAGTGCAAGCCGCCGCGCAATTGGCCAGCGAAGGTCTGTGCCAACCCGTGCTGATCGAAGCCAAGGGCATGGCCGCCGTGCCCCCCGGCGTCGAGATCATCAACGCC
>JBLFXY010000027.1:0-20103 GCA_047611645.1 Glaciecola sp. | reverse complement strand
GCCGACGATTGGTGGGCGCAAGATCACATCCCTGGACGCCCGCTCTTCCCGGGAGCCCTGCAAATCGAAGCGGCGGCTCAGCTGTCCGCCTACGACTATTCTGCCCATCGCGCCGGGGCGGATGTCCCCAAAGATGCCTTTGTCGGATTCGCCGGCGTGGACAATGCGCGCTTCCGTGGTTCGGTGGAACCCACCTGCCGCTTGTACTTGATCAGCAAATTGCTGCGCTCTTCCCGGCGCATGTTCCGATACCAAGCCCAAGCATTTGCCAACGGCAAGATGGTCTTTGAAGCCGAGATCCTAGGCGTCGTTTTTTAGCTTCGATCTATTCGCTGCGATCGAACCTGCTTACGCCTTGTCGTGCAGCTTCTCTTCCAGGCGATTGCAGTAGCGCACCAAATTCCGTTCGACCGCGAAGGTCATCCTATAGACCCTGCGCATACGGCGTAGCTTATGGGCCGTTCGCATACGCGCTGCACTGAGCACTTCGATGCGCTTGGGATCCGCTTGGGCTTCCAATGCCACCGCCGCAACCCGTGCGTGCTTCTGTACCGCCGCGAGCTCCGCAGCCTGACTGGCGATGGACTGCGCGGCTGCGCTTTCCAAGCGTTGGGTAACTCTCTTCGCGTCGAGCAGCGCGCCTTCAGCGGACTCTACTTGTGCTTGTAATTCGTCGAACCTTGCCTGGGCTTGAAACAGGGCATCCGCCTGTTCTCGATGGTCTTGCTGCGATTGGCTGAGTTTTAGAACCAACGCGCTTTGCGCGGCACGCGATTCCACATATAGCTTCTGCATCCCCGCCAGATCCTGGTATACGCCAGCCCTGTCGATCACAGTGCGCTCCAGATCACCCAAACCCTCCATGAGTGCTTTCATCTCTTTCTCGCGCAGCTCCTCGCGGGTTTCGAAGTCCTGAATCTCCTCGCGAGTTTTCGCCAATTCTCGCTCGCGCCGACTCAAGGCTTGGCTCAACTCGATTCTGCGCAAATCTGCGGCGTCGGTAGAGTCTTCAGAGGCGGTACGCATGGACAGGTGCAATCGGAAAGCATCGAGCAGAGTCAAACCGAACAGCTCCATTCCTCGCCATATCAGGGGCACTGGAATCAGCAAGAGGCTCTCGGCTCTGATTGCGATTTCGGGTTCGCTGCAACCGAATAAATCAGCCAAGTCACGCAGCGGCACCAGACGCTCCCGGGGCGGCGACGACAGGTTTGTTGTCTTGAGCGAAGGAGTGGCCCCCCCCCGAATGAGTTCGAAGTGCATTCCGAACCATACCCCGCTTGCTAGGAGTGTGTCGGACCCTGTGAGTCGAGTGTTCTGACCCGAGGCAATCATGCCCCTATTCTCCATGCGCCCGTCTAAGAACTGCTGACTTTTAGGACAAGCCGTGGGTGATGGAGTAGCCCCTCGCTTGGGGTATTTCGGGGGCGAACTCCGCTGCTTCCATGGACTGGGAAACGGCCCCTTCCCCAGGGCTTTCCCGCAGGCCTGCCAAGTTCAAGATTTGAGTCACCATGCGCAACCGTTCCTGCATGGAGAGCGATTCCATGGGAATGTAGGGGATCTCGTACATCTCAAGCATCAGCTTGACCATGCCGTCAATGCGCACGACCTCATCCCATTCCAAGGCTTCGCGCACACCGTCCTGCACCAACAATCGACGCTGCGGTCGCACAAAGAAAACCACTCCCTTGCGCACAGAATCCATGTAATCACGCAATCGAGGGTCGGCAAATATCCGGCCTAGGATCGTCGAGTGGTGGGCCGCATAGGCCAAATTGCAGAAGGCGCGGTCCGAGACGAAGGAACCGATCTGGTTCTGCTCCGCGGAGATCTGGCGCTCAAAAACCTCCATCTGGTAGCGATTCACCAGCTCAACATTGGTGCGCAGAGAGTCGACCTGAGCCTCCATTTCCGCAAGAACGCCCCGGGCGACCTCGGAAATCATAGGAAGGTCGTACCGATCCCGAATCATGCGGGCTAGGGTGGTCTTTCCGGTCGCGTGCGCGCCAACGAGGTAGATGCGGATAGGCTTGTCCATAGGCATGAGAATACCGCCTGTGGTAGCTCGCTCAAGCAAAGACCCCAATATGTTGTGGATGGGACCACCAAGAGCCTCCTGCGCTACCCTACACCCCCATGCAAGCGCCCCCCTCCTCGCCCCGCCCGCTTTGGACCCGCATCCTGGCCCCATGGGTGCTGATGGCCCTAGTGGCCCTGGTAGCCTGCTCGGGTGACGACAAGCCGCGCCTGCAATCCGCCTACGAGCACCCCGACGGCTTCTGGCAGGACGTGCGCTTCCCCCAGGGAACTGGCGCCCTGGACGACGAGGCGCGCCGGAGCTTGGAGCAGCTGGCCAACACGGGCTACGCCACCGGCTACGAGGTCGCCCAGGTCCAAACGGGAGTCGTGACCCACGACCCAGAGGCCGCCCAACAGGGGTTCAACCTGTACTGCAGCGGGCACGCCCCCGAAGCGTTCCTGATGGACATGGCGGGCAAAGTCCTCCATCGCTGGGCCCTGCCCTTCGATCAAGTTCCAAGCCAGCGCACGCCGAGCCGGCGTACGCAGCTCACATGGCGCAAGGTTCAATTGCTGCCCAAGGGCGAGCTCCTGGTGTGTTACGAAGGCCTCGGACTCGCCCGATTGGATCGCAACTCCAAGTTGATGTGGTATTGGGACGGAGCCGCCCACCACGATTTCGAAGTGCAAGGTGATCGTATTTTTTCGCTATCACGAGAAGGCCGCTCATTGCCCTATTTGGATAATGAAGGCCCTGTGGTAGAGGATGCGCTTTGTCAGGTTGACCTAAAAACTGGTCAACTTCTGAAACGTACCTCCATTTACGAAGCACTGTTTCGCTCGCGGTGGAGTTCGTTCCTCCTACAGCACGCCAAGCAAGGCGGCGATGTGCTGCACAACAATTCATTGGACAGGGTTCCCGAGTCGGTGGCCAAGAGGTTGCCCCGCGTCGGTCCCCATGATTGGCTGCTTTGCTTCCGCAATGTGAACGCGATCGCGATCCTCAACGTACAGCAAGACAAGATCGTTTGGATGCATGAGGGGCCCTGGCAAGGCCCCCATTCCGTTTCGGGTCTCGACTCAGGCAACCTTCTGATCTTTGACAACATGGGCCAGGGGGGCTTCACGCGCCTGATGGAATGGGATCCGATCTCCCACAAGATGCCCTGGATTTACCACGGTTCGCCACCTGAGTCGTTCGTTTCCATTTTCTCGGGCAACGTGAGGCGCCTCGAGAATGGCAACACCTTAGCCAGCCTCTCCTGCGCCGGCTTAGCCCAGGAAATCACCCCCGACGGGCGGGTGGTTTGGGAATTCCGCAGCCCGCACCGGGCCGGACGCGACCGGGAGTTGGTCGCCGTGCTCTTCGAAGTACAGCGATTGCCCTCCAACAGCGATCTATCCTGGATCAAATCGGGAAACTGATCCCCTGGGGTGAAATGACGATCAGGCAGCGATGGGGGCTTGTCGACAAGCAAGGGGTCTCGTCCACTGACCCTCGAGCCCCCCAAAATCCCATGTTTTTCCACAAGAAGCACGTTCAACCGGTTACCTGCCGCCGGGAACTGGAACGCAACCCTATCCCCGACTCCGAATCCCTCGTGGTGGAGCTCGACCTCCCCTCCGGTGAGATGGCTCCTGCGGACCTCTACGACCTGACGATCGATGGTTCCGCCATCATCGTGCCCGAGGACTCCGTCGCGGAACTCAACGATGATGACGTGGTGCAATTCACGTTGGCCCACCCGATCCACGGTTGGTCGGTTTGCACCCCTGCCAAGGTGGTCCGCATAGCACCGCAGGGACCCCACCAGACCCTGATCGGCCTACGATTCATCAACACGGGCAGCCTGTACTCGCAGTTGGACAACGCCATGGGGCGTTACTTCAACCGACGTAAAATCAGCCGCGTCCACCCCGACAAAGGCAAAACCATTCAGGTACAGATCTCGGACGGCGCCACCCAATTCACGGGCAAAATCTACGACCTGTCCACCGATGGCGTGGGCATCACCCTGCCCCAAAAGGATGGATGCAAATTACATCCGGACATGCCCCTATCGATCGCATTCATGCTTCCCAACTCCGACGAGTTGGTCCAGGGAGAAGTCTCGATTCGCCAACGCCGCTTGATGCGCGATCTTTCCTTTGTGGGAACCCTCTTCGGCGACGGTTTCCAGCAATTCGCGGACACCATCGAAGAATACGTGAGCATTCGTAACCTTGAGGCCATGGAGTTCGAAAATGGGTTCGATGAACCCGGACCCGACGACGAAGAAGCTGCCTAAACCCACGCTGCTTAGCTCTCAAAACTTTCGGGCCGCATCCATTTTGGGTGTGGCCCGAAGTCATGTGCCAAAGCCTACCGACGCGCTCTTGGCCGCGAATGCATGCCGTTCTCGCATCCCATTCAAAGTCCTAAAAAAAACGGCTAGACTTTCTTGATCAGCAGAGCGGGATTGCCGCCGAATAAAGAACGCGGCTCCACATCACTGGTCACGACCGAGTTAGGGGTTACCGTCGAACCTTCCCCCACCGTGACGCCTTTCATGAGGAAGACGTTCATGGTCAACCACACTTTGTCCTGCACGTGTACCGCGCGGGGTTCGGGAACTTCTTCCCGGCGTTCAGGATCGATGTTGTGATAGTCGGAGTCCAAGATGCGGCAGTCGGCCAAGATGCAATGCGCACCGATCGATATTTCCTTGGTGCAGGAGAATCGGGGTCCATTCAAGAATGTGTGATCACCAATGCGGATGACGGCATCTTTGTGGTCGGTATACAAGGTGACCCGATTGCCGCAATTCACGTAATCGCCAATGATGACCCTGCCGGGGCCTCGAATGATCAAACCTCCATCCACCAACAGGCGCTTGCCGATTTGGTGGCGGCCCAACACACCGTAGCGAAAGGCGCACCAACGACCTTTGACGTGACGCCAAACAACGGCCACAAGGCCCCAAAGGGATGAAAGGGTTTGACTCATGGGAAATGACTCGAGGCGCTAGCAGTCCGTGAAAATTCAGTGGTCTCCCTGGAGGCTTTACAGATCGCCTGGCGGGGAATCGCTGCTTCTCATTCGGCTTCTAGCATAGCGGGGCCGAACGGACAGAACCATTGGCATCGCTTTTCCTCGCGCCGCGTACTACCCTCCACCCATGCCGCATAGTCGCCAAACCCCACCTCGCCGCATTCTGGTCGTACGACTTGGAGCCATCGGGGATGTGGTTAACGCACTGACCTTAGCGGCCGCGCTCAAAAGGCAGGATCCGGGCGTACACGTGGGCTGGCTCACCCACCCGCTGGCCGAACCCTTGTTACGCAACAATCCATGCGTGGATACGGTGCACCGGCTGTCGCGCAAGGGAATGCTGGGCGCCCTACCCGCCCTTCGTCGCGAACTGCGCGCTCAAAAGTATGATCTGGTCGTCGACCTGCAACGCCTGCTAAAGAGTGCCGTTCTGGCCCGATTAGCCGGGGCGCCCCGGGTTCTGGGCTACGACAAGGCGCGCTGCAAGGAGGGCGCCTGGATGCTGTACGGAGAGCGCATTCAGCCCGGCCCCGCACGCGCGCATATGGTCGACCAGTACGCGGAATTTGCCGCGCACTTGGGTTGCCATGGCCCTATCGAGCACCCATTGCCACCGCTATCCGAGGCGCTTCTCGACCAGGCGCACCAGTGGCTGAAGCCATTGGGCCCGCGCCCCCCTGTGGTGGTCCACATCGGTGCGTCCAAGCCACAGAACAGGTGGGCGCCAGAACGCTATGCGGATCTGATCGAAGGCTTATTGCAGGAGCATGCGGGTGGAGTCGTGCTAACGGGAGGTCCCTCGGATGAGCAAGACGCAGGTCCCACCCGCGATCGCCTGAGCCACCACCCCGGCTTCGTGGACCTGCTCGGAAGGACCGATCTGCTGCAATTGATGGCGGTATTTTCCAAGTGCCGCCTCTTCATTGGCTGCGATACGGGCCCCATGCACCTGGCGAATGCCCTGGGATTACCCATCGTGGCCCTATTTGGGCCAGCAGATCCCCTGCGAACCGGACCCTATGGCCCCGATCATCGCATTGTGAGAAGCCCACAAGCTATACTCGGTCAGCCCCTGGAGGCCGCAAGCATGTCTGGGGTCTCACCCCGAGATACGCTCCTCGCGGCATCGGAAATCATCAGATAAGGCAAAGTGGGCGCCCGAAAGCTCCCACAGCACTGGTATAATAGGGCGAGTTACGTGACCCTTAACCGGCTGCGAACCCTGCCAAACGGTTCGGGAACACAATTTCCCCGACAACTAGACCCATTATGGGCCACCAAGCGCATCCTTACATTAAGGAAAGTGGTTTGGCTGGCCATCGTTTGCCGATGCAATAGGTATCTGCCTTATTAGGCACTACCCCCCCTGCCAACTTCCCCTCGCAACAATGCCCTCCAGCAGTCAGAAGGATCGACCCACCGCATGGTCTTCCATCCTGTCCATGTTCCGCCGCAACACTACGGTTCCTGGTGCTTTGGGTGTGGAGGAACTCGCACAAGCTTTCCAGCAAGAACGCTCGCGAACAGATCGCAATGGCCGCGGTTTTTGCATGGTGGTTTTTTGGAAGGACGACCAAGGCGACCAGAGCGACCAGGGCGAATACGACCTGCGCCCCCTCGCGAAGCACTTGCGTAGCCTGATGCGTTTGTACGATTTGCTCGGCAGCTTGGACAGCAAGCACCTAGCGGTTCTCCTGCCGGAAACAATGCCCCAAGGTGCCCGCCAATTCGCTGAAAATAGCCTGAGAGTCTTCAAAGATTCCAAGCTGAACACTGAGCACGGCATCCAATACGAAATCTGTAGCTATCCGCTCGAACCCGAAGCTTCCCCCGACAAGGAAGAATGGGCCGAATCCCGCGAGGATCGCTCCAAAACACCGAAAAGAGGCTCCGAGCTGGTGGCACCCGCACAGGCCCAAGACCTATCCGAAGCCTTCGTGCAACCGATCTCATGGCGCCGCAGAACGATCGATGTCCTGGTATCGGGATCCTCGCTCATCCTGCTCTCCCCCGTGTTGATCCTGGCCGCACTAGCGGTGCGCTTGAGCACCCCAGGTCCTGCGATTTACACGCAACTGCGCGCGGGCCCCGGCGGCGCGCCTTTCAAGTTCTACAAGTTCCGCTCCATGTATTTGGATGCCGATGCGCGCAAGGCTGCGCTCAAGGGTAAGAACGAAAAGACTGGACCGATCTTCAAGATGAAGAATGATCCGCGCATCACGCCCGTGGGTCGTTACTTGCGTAAAACCAGCATCGACGAACTGCCGCAACTCCTCAATGTGCTGCTTGGCAACATGACGCTCATCGGTCCGCGTCCGCCCACCCTCGACGAGGTCGAGAATTACTCCCTGTGGCAACGCAAACGCTTGGACCGTACCGGCGGCATCACCTGTATTTGGCAGGTGAGCGGACGCAGCGAGATCAAGTTTGAAGAGTGGGTTCGCATGGACATTGAGTACCAGCAGAAGCGTTCCTTCTGGTTCGATCTCAAGCTGGTCTTGAAGACCTTTGGTGCGGTCTTTAGCGGGCGGGGCGCTTACTGATTCGCCCCCCCCCCAAACCACCCCGTTTCGCCAGGGCCGCTCACGCGGCCCTTTTTTGTAGGTATTGCAATGTCCTTCGGCGCACCAGAATTCGCGCCCCATTTATGCAATCCCTGGATTCAACTTTCAGCCCCACCCCCCCCTCTTAGAGCCAGCGAAGGGGGGGGGCGCTGTATTCCTCCGCGCTTCCTCGGCCTGACACTTGGCGTCATGCCTCTTTTTTCCTAAAAATATGCTGTCGATTGTCCGCCTCGCGGCAAAAGACCACCAATAGCAGTTGGCGCGCCACACGCTCTCAGTGTTCGCGCCGTTATAGAAGCTGCACAAACTCTCCAAATAGACGAAACCGTTCGAGCCGCAAGCTTCACACGGCCTTCGACCGCAAGCTCTTCGAGACTTGCGATCTAGGCCGGCTATCCGGACCCACTAGGGGTCCGACAGCGGTACCGAACGGTTTTGCAAATCATCAGGGAAGGCATGGTAGAAAAATCAAATTGGCGTCGGGCTTGTACGCGTATTCTCGCACCTGCTGCCCTATTAATGTCGGCTGCGTGCACCACGAGTTCCAGCGACGTGGCGGCTAGCGAAGACGACGGGGGCATTGAATTCCTCACCTCCTCCGGGGGCTTTGATATCTCCGGCCCCCAGGGCGGTCCGTTCCCCGCGGGCACTCGCACCTATAGCCTCCAAAACACGAGCGCGAGTGTTGCCGTATGGCGCTTGGCCGCCGGCGAGAACTGGCTCAACGCCACACCTTCGTCTGGCGCGCTCGCTCCCGGACAGCAAATCCCGGTGGTCGTTGAAATCGACCAGGCCTTAGCATCCAACCTAGCTGTTGGAACCTACCCCACAGAATTACGCCTGCGCACGCGTGCCGACAATGATGGTGAGTTCTACGTCGCTTTCAACCTGAACGTGATGCCCGTCGGGCGTGCCTTCTTCCGCGCTATGCCCGCCGCAGGCCTGCTGATCCAGACGCGTACGGATGCAGCAGCCGAGGATCTCGACGGAGAGATCTTCATCGAAAACACCGGCAATATTGCCATGGAATGGGAAGCCAGCCCCCAGCACCCTTGGCTGCGCCTAGGTGACCCCGGCGACACGCTGTTCAACCCTGGTGAAACCCACACGCTCGGTTTGTACGTCAAAGAGAGTGCAATGACGTCCTTGGGATCCGGCACTCACCTGACCCAAGTCACCATTCGCAATAGTGCCGACGTAGACATGTCGATCACCATTCCGATCACCGTGAACCTGGCTCCTAGCAGCAATAACCGTATCGCCGACGGCCTCATCGCCGAGTATCGGTTCGAAGAGGGTTCGGGAACTATCGTGCATGACACTTCCGGTGTTTCCCCCCCCCTGGACCTGCAGATCCAGGACGCCAGCGCGGTTACTTGGCAGCCGAGCGGTCTGACCATCGCCACCCCCACCTTGCTGTCCACGCCCGGCGCCGCCACGCGCTTGACGGAAAGCATTCGCCAATCGGGTGCGATGACGGTCGAAGCATGGCTGCGACCTGCCAATCTCAACCAGGAGGGTCCTGCCCGCCTGATGGGAGTCTCCAACGGGCCCAGCGTGCGTAACTTCACCATGGCCCAAGGCCTTTGGGCAGGTCAGGCCAAAGACACCTTCAACATGCGCATGCGCAGTACGGTCACCGACCTGGACGGCATGCCGCTCATCTCCACCAATCCGGGAACCGCGTCGCTGGGTATGCAGCACCTGGTTTTCACCCGCAACGCCGATGGGAGCACGCGCCTCTACTTGAATGGCTCCGTGTCCCAGGCAAGCCAAATCGGCGGCGATACGAGCAATTGGGATAGCAGCTTCCGCTTGGCTATCGCCAATGAGATCGGGGCCGCACGTCCGTGGCTGGGAGAGCTTTTCCTGCTTGCGATATACGACCGGGCCCTTACGGTTACCGAGGTTCAAAGGAACATGGCCGCCGGCAATGGCGCTTCCACCGTCGGGCACCTCAATGTCTCCCCTGGCAGCACACTGTATGCGAATGCCATCCAAGGCAACGGTCCCACCGGCCCCCTACCGAACATTCGCGTGACCAACATTGGCGGCGAGAGCCTGGCATGGAGTGCAACCGAGTCGGCATCTTGGCTGAGCTTGGGCAGCACTTCCGGTGATCTCAATTCGACCCAGTCGGAGACCATTCAGGCGAGCTTGACAGCCTCGGTGATCGCGGCCTTACCCACGGGCACCTACACCACCACGATCGACTTCGTCAACGAGACGGGACAATATGGTTCTACCCAGCGCGATGTCATCTTAACCGTGAGCGATCCGGGCGCCCCCTCCACAGGAGACAAGCCCGGTCCGCACAACACCGGCCCCACCAACACAGGCATCTTGCAAACCGTAGGTGGTATGACCATCACGCAAGACGGTGCGGTGATCGAAAACGTGCGCGTGTATGGCGCGGTCAACATCGAAGCCAACAACGTGACCCTGCGCAACTTCATCATTGATGCTGGCGGCCAGCCCTATGCCATTCGCGCTATCGCCGGTAAGCAAGGCATCGTGATTGAAGACGGTGAACTGATCAACGTATCCAGTTCCCTCATCTATGGTGGTGGCTTCGAGGCCCGACGCTTGAACATGCACGAAAGTGGCGGAGACGGTTTCAAAACCACGAACGACGCTGTCGTGGAAGCCTGCTGGGTGCACCACTTGGGAACCGCACCGGGCGCCCACGCCGACTGCAACCAAACCCGTGCCGGATCCAACTTCGTGTTCCGCGGCAACAACTTCGACATCCCCATCGACATCGGAGCTCCCTACAAGCAAAACGCTTGCTGGATCGTCCAGACCGGCGATGGGCCGATCGACAACGTGCTGATCGAAGGCAACTGGATCAACGGCGGCAACTTCGCTGTCTACCTTGTCAACAAGTTTCCGCCCCCCGGATCGTCACGACCAAACTACGGTGACCCGACCAACTGCCGGATGGTCAACAACCGGTTTGGGCGCGACTACCGCTACGGCGTCCTGCAAACCACAGGCTACGTTTATATCTCTGGCAACCGTTGGGATGACAACGGTCAGCTGATGGACATCAACAACAACTAGCAGGGCCTGCGACCCAGAAACAGACGGCGGGAGTCACCTATGAGGTGGCTCCCGCCGTCTTTTTTTGGGTCTGCCCCCCCCCTCAACACCTCTCCCATCGACTTGTGCCCCAACCTGATGTCGCCCCGCGAAGATCTTCGGATCGGAATAAAGGGTATTTGCAGCCTCCGTCGATAGCACAGGCACAGCTCCTTTTGGGGAGCTTCAGTGACTGATTTCAACCTTGTGAGGAGCTGCGATAAATTTCGCAGAGCCACATAGGCTCTTGAGTACAGCCTCTGGATTCAAAACGGAACAAGAACGCAAGCCAATCTCGCCCGCCGAGCTCCTTAGGGACTCAGCATGGAGTAACCACTCCGCTGGCAAGCGCGCAAAGTCCAGGGGGCAGCCCCAACGAAAAGTATGATCGCTATACCTCGAAAAATAAGTTCGCTAGGCGTTGCTGGCCTGGCTTTGCTCGTAACCTCACTGACGGGCTGTAGCCCTACCGCGGGAGCCATTGGTGCCGAAGATGATGGCACGGTAACTTTGGGTGCGGGCGTATCAGGCGTAACCGTCTTTGAAATCGACGGCCCCCAGGGAGGGCCATTCCCGGAGGGCACACGCACGTACACCCTGCGAAACGATGGCGAAGAGGTTATTCACTGGGGTATGGACTCTAAGGTCGCATGGCTGATAGCGACACCCTCAGGGGGCTCGCTCTCCACGGGAGGGGAGACGCAGCTCACGATCGAAATCCACCAAGCACAAGCTGCCAAGCTTCCCATGGGCGAGTACCCCTCCGATATCGTTCTGCGCACCCAGAGCAACTCGGTCGGCGATATCTTCATGCCCTTCCAACTTTCAATTTCCGCGCCCGCTAGTGGAGTCCTCCAGGTCACACCTGAGGAAGAGCTCACGATCGTCACGAGCACGACAATAAATTCGGGCGAACCCGATGGCGTGATTACGCTAACCAATATCGGCAACGCACCACTGAATTGGAAAATCACCAGCGACGCCCCCTGGCTGACCGTGGAGTCTGCCAACTTCGAGTGGCTAGAGCCCGATAGTGAAATCGAAGTGGTCCTGGCCCTCGACAGGGTCATCCTGGCCGCGGAAGGCGAAAGCACCTTCGAAACCCAACTCCATGTGCAAATGCTGGATCAACCAGACTCCGTGCACAGTCTCACCGTGTCGGTGCAGATTTCCGAAGACTCTGGACGAATCCGCGAAAACCTGCTCGCTGAATATCACTTCGAAGAGGGCGCCGGCTCGGTCGTACAAGACATCTCCGGAGTCCAGCCGGCATTGGATCTAAACATTGCAGACTCAGGGGCCGTCTCCTGGGTACCCGGCGGACTGTCCATTATGAGCCCGACACTGCTCTCCACTGCAGGTCCCGCCACGCGCATCACGCAGAGTGTGCAGCAAAGCCGAGAGATTACGGTCGAAGCATGGCTACGCCCCGACAACCTCAACCAGGACGGCCCCGCTCGCCTGTTCGGAATTTCCAACGGACCCAGCTTGCGCAACTTCACCCTGGGGCAAGGTCTCTGGGGCAGTCAGCCGAAAGACACCTTCAACATGCGCATGCGCACCAGTGCCACGGACATGGATGGTATGCCCCTCTTGACCACGGCCTCGGGCAGCGCTTCCACGGGACTTCAACACGTGGTGTACACGCACCGCCAGGACGGCACCTCTCGAATATTCGTGAACGGCCAGGTCTCCTCCGAGATTCAATTGGACGGCGATATGAACAATTGGGACGCGGGCTATCGCATGGCGGTGGCGGGAGAAATCGGCGCCTCACGTGCATGGCTTGGCGAACTGTATCTGATGGCCATTTATGATCGCGCACTGACCGCGGCTGAAGTCAATCAAAACCGAGCAGCCGGAAGCGGCGCGGAAGAGGTGGGTCAACTTGCGGTGAATCCCAACGCTGAAATTCAAGTCACAGCCACCCTCGGACAGGGCATATACATCAACGTGGATGAATTCGATGTCATCAACCTGGGCGGCGCCACTTTGGAATGGAGTGCAGAGGTCAACCAGTCTTGGGTCACCCTAGGCGGCAACGGCGGAACTCTGGCTCCCGATCAAGCCATCACCTCTGGCATCCAACTAGATCAAACCCAAATCATGGGCTTGCCTCCTGGTTCCTACACCGCCTTGGCGCACTTCACGAACGACACCAGTAGTTACGGAACCACGGCAAAAACGATCCGCTTGCGCGTGGTCAATGAAAGCGCTCCGGGCACGGGCGATCGCCCGGGTCCCCAAAACACCGGACCTACCGACCCCAGCATTCTGCAGAGCGTGGGTGGCATGACCATCACTCAAGATGGCACGGTGGTGGAAAATGTCTCCGTCAATGGCACGATCAACATTGAAGCCAACAACGTGACGATCCGAAACTTCAAGGTCAATGGAGGCGGCGCTCCGTACGCAATCCGCGCGACGGGCGGGCACCACGGTATCGTGATCGAAGACGGCGAACTCGTCAACGTGGCCAGCGCGCACATATACGGTGGCGGCTTCGAAGCACGACGCCTGAACCTGCACGAAAGTGGCGGCGATGGTTTCAAGTGCCTCAGCGATGTGCTGGTCGAAGCCTGCTGGGTGCACCACCTGGGAACCTCCCCTGGCGCCCACTCCGACTGCAACCAATCCCGTTGGGGAAGCAACTTCACCTTCCGCGGCAACTTCATGGATCTACCGATCGACATCGGTCAACCCTACAAGCAGAACGCGGCCTTCATTATGCAAACCGGTGATGGCCCGATGGACAACATCCTCATCGAGGACAACTGGCTCGACGGCGGAAACTTCACGGTTTACATCGTGAACAAAGTCCCGCCCCCGGGCTCGAGTCGCCCCAACTATGGCGACCCGACCAACGCGCGCTTGCTCAACAACCGATTTGGCCGCAACTTCCGCTACGGCGTGCTAAGCACCACAGGCAACGTTTTGATTTCTGGCAACCGTTGGGATGACACCGACGAACTGATGGACATCAACAACAGCAACTGATATCCGCTGTGCGGGGAGGGGGCGGACTACCGCGCCCCCATCCTTAGCCACACTGGAATTCGAGAACAAGCAAGGCGCCCTGCACAGGGGCGCCTTGCTGCGTTTCCGGTCCAACCAGGCTCTCAGCCTTGCTCACTGCGCGGCCGCAACCAAGCCAGGGGAGGCCTCGAACGCAGAAAACGATTAGTCGGCTTCTCAAACCACAGGAAGGAAAGAATCGAAACGCCGATCAGAATCAACACATACAGGGCGAAGTTCGCGAGTGCATCCAACCCCAATTGTCCCGCAAGAAACTTGGTGTACAGTTGATAGATCGGCACTTGCAGAATGTAGAGGGAGTAACTCGCCTCCCCCAACAAGACCAACGGGCGCCAAGCTAACCAATCACTCCAGGGCCAACGACTCGACGCAACCCCAAGTACAAGAACCAAAAACAGGGGTGCGTAGAAGCTAGAAGCAAACGCGAGCGGCACGCCCAGTAGCGCTTCGACTCGATCCGGATGATCCAAACCATAGACGATCAACGCCCCCGCTCCGAAGCTCACGAGAAAAGCACCCCAGCCACTGGAGCGATACCACCCCTTGTCCTGAAAGATCAAGCCACCTGCCAGCCCCATGGCAAAACTGCATAGGTGAGATGGGGGGAAGTAGTAGACGAAGTCATGCAAGATTTCAGTGCTCTCGCCCACTGCCCTCCCGAGCAAGGAAGAATGGATCACTTGGGTTCCCAACCACAAGGCCAAAACGATGCCGCCAAGAACTACGGGCCGCGGTCGTATGCGCTGGAAGAACGCTAACAAGCAGGGCAACGTGGCATAAAAGAACATCTCCACCGATAGGGACCAACCCGGTGAATTGAGTGATGTCGGGTAGGGTGGAAACCAGGATTGAAGCAGGGTCACATTCAGCCCAAAGGCCACAGCCCCGACCTCTTTGCCGCGCACCAGATAGGACAGAACTACCAACGCCAAGGCCGCAAAGTAGACCGGAAAAATGCGTGCGGTACGCGCCCAAAGAAAAGGACCCAGCGCCACCGTCGGCTTGCCCCCATACGCAATCGCCATCACAAACCCGGAGAGCACGAAGAAGAAGGTCACCATCTGAGGACCCGACACAAAGAACCCGGTCAGTCCGGTCGCCTCTCTACCGAAGTGGAAGAATACGACCACCAGAGCGGCCACAAACCGGAGAAAGGTCAGGGATTCAATTCGCATGCACACAAGATATCGCGTAGCGCGGACTTTCCTCGTCCTATATTTGGAGACAATTCACTAGTGACCTGTGGGGCTCGCTCAAACCACAAGGAGCGTTCCGAAAAGGGAGGGCTGCACCCCGTGGAACTGGCGGAAGGAAGCGCGCCGGCCCACTCCATTCCAATCCCGTCATTTGGGATGCCTACGTATCTCGTATGGGGCGCATTTCGATTATGCTTGGTGTAGCCGACTGTCGGACTTCCCCGATAGAAACCACCCCGCATCTCCATGTCCATCCAAACCCTCGCTGTACGCCTCGCCGCCTTGCTCACTTTGTTAGGAATGGGTATGGCGCAAACCCAAGCAGAGCCCGAGATCGTGACCCGGGAGAAGCTAGGCCTGTTGGTGGAGTATCGCTTCGAAGAGGCCACCGGGACGAAAGTTCTCGATGTCTCCGGCGCGCAACCGCCCTTGAATCTTGCGATCGAAAATTCCAGCGCGGTACGTTGGATCTCCGGCGGACTCGCGATTCAATCCCCCACCACCCTGAATTCCATGGGGCCCGCGCGCCGGGTCACCGAGCGGATCCGCAAAACCCGGGAGTTCACGGTGGAAGCTTGGATTCGACCGGCCCACCTGACCCAAGACGGCACGGCGCGCCTGATCGGCATTTCCAATGGGGCTAACATGCGCAACTTCACCTTGGGCCAAGGGCTCTGGGAGGACAAACCCAGCGACACTTTCAATGTGCGCACGCGCACCACGGAAACAGATCTGGACGGCATGCCCTCGCTCACTAGCCCCGCTGGATCCGCCAAAGCAGGCCTTCAACACGTGGTCTACATCCGCATCAAGGATGGAACCACGCGCCTGTATGTGAATGGCTTGCTGCAGTGCGAGGGGCAGACCCTGGGCAACATGGACAATTGGGATACGAGCTATCACCTGGTGGTGGCCAACGAATTGGGTGCCACGCGCCCTTGGCTCGGGGATTTGTTCCACATGGCGGTGTACGATCGCGCGCTCAACGAAAAGCAGATCGCCAACAATTTCCGTGCGGGCAGCGGCTCTGGTGACCGTGGACATCTGTCGGTTGGGCCCAGCGGAGACATCTCGATCGTTGCAGCCCAAGGCCAAGGTGTCGTCGTCTCCCACCGCGGTTGGATTCTGAACAACATTGGCTCCAAGCCCCTCGCTTGGAAGGTCGAAGAAAACTCGGCTTGGTTGGCCTTCGTCAAAGCCTCCGGTCCATTAGCACCAGGGGATCAGCTGAAATTGCCCTTAACCTTCGACACGGACGCTATCGCGAAACTGGATGCGGGCTCCTACAAAGCAAAAATCAAATTCACCAACACGGAGAACGCGCTCGGCACGTGCGAGCGAACCGTGAACCTGCGAGTGAATCCCGAGGGCAGCACCGATGGCCGCGGAGTCAAACCGGGGCCGCACAACACGGGCCCGCGCGACCCCGCAGCCCTTCGAAAAGTAGGCTCCATCACCGTCACCAAAGCGGGCACCGTGATCGAGAACGTTCACATCGAAGGCACTCTCATCATCCGCGCCGATGACGTGACCGTGCGCAACTTCGTGATCGACGGGCAAGGCTCGCGCTACGGCGTACGCTGCAACTCTGGCAACAAGGGCATCAAACTCTTGGACGGTGAAGTCTACAACGTCACCAGCTCGGGTGTCTTCGGCGGAGGCTTCACCGCCCGGCGCCTCAACGTTCACGAGAGCGGAGGCGACGGCTTCAAAACCTCGAGCGGCTCCACAGTAGAATACTGCTGGGTCCACCACCTGGGCACTGCGGAAGGAGCCCACGCGGACGCCAACCAAAGCCGCGATGGGCAGAACCTTATTTTCCGCGGTAACTTCTTCGATATCCCGATCGACATCGGAGCGCCCTACAAATCCAACGCTTGCCTCATCATCCAGACGGGATTGGGCCCCATCGACAACGTGCTGATCGAGGAAAACTGGCTGACCGGCGGTAACTTCACCGTATACATAACGGACAAGGGAGCGGGACACGGCCCCCCTACGAACGTGCGTGTGCTCAACAATCACTTTGGTCGCGAGTATCGCTATGGCGTGCTCGACATGTTCGGCTACGTACACCTGGAAGGAAACCGCTGGGATGACACCGGTGAGTTGATGGGCATCAACAACCGCTGACTATTCAGGGTCGCCCAGGTGCTCGATCAAAAATCCGCGTAGGCGCTCGAGCAGTTGGGGCGAGGCGCTGTCTCCGATGCGCTTGGAAGCACTCAAAGTTTGCAGCTTGTCCAACTCGGAACGCAGTTCGGTTTCGTTCGCGGCCACGCGCACAACACCCAGCTTTTTAAAGCGCTCGGCCGTGGCCAGTTGGTGTTCGTTGCGTTGCTCCCCTAGGGACGCGCGCCGCGGCATGATCAGGACCGGCTTACCAAGCTCAAGAGCTCTCAGGATGGTTCCCATTCCGGCATGGGAAATCACCACGTCCGCACGCATCAAAAGCTGCTCGAAGCGAGCGGGGTCCATGGACGCCGCGAACTCCACGTGCTGGGGTTGATACTCACTGGGCCCGATCTGAGCAAAGATCTCATGCCCAGCATGCTCGCCAGCCCAATCGTCCACGGTTCGCACCAGGCGATCGAAAGGTCCTTGCGTCCCCACAGTGACGAGAATCACAGTACGCTCCCCGAGTATTCCGGTCCGCCCTCTCGGGCTAACTCCGGCCACTGGGTCAAATAGAGGTCCGCATAGGCGCCGGCCTTTTGACCGGAGAGCGAAAGCACTTCAGCGTTGGCGATAGAGTCCAACCAAATCGTTTTCACGCCCAAGCGTTTTGCGAAGAACAATGCCAAACCGCCCGGCGCCGCACCCGTGGAAATCACCACGTCGGGGCGTTCTTTGCGCAGTGCACGCCAAACTCCCCAAGCCGTTTTTAGCACGGCGAGTTTGTTCTTTGCGTTGGAATCGTTCACCACGTACAGGCGATGTCCTGGAACTTGCTCCCGGTACTCGGCATGCACGCTGAGATAGGCCACGTCATAACCCTCAAACGCGGGACGTAGGCGCATCATCTGAACCCAATGCCCTCCGCCCGACGCTACGGCGAGGATGCGCTTTTGATTGCTTTGGACCATTAGGAAAAGCGCCCCCCACCCGACGGCTTGTACGGTTTGGTTTTGCGGAAGGCCGTGTGCCATGCGCCGCGCCCTTTCCAAATCTCACGCCACGACTCGCGCGAGGCCGGCGAGCCCTTGCCCAGAATACCGAGCACCCAAAACGCAAAACAGCGTACAAGGGTCCAGAGATCGAGAGTCCACAGACCGAAGAGCGCCGCAAACTTACCCCAAAATTTGCGATACAACTGCGCCTTGGCCGTGAACAGGCGCACCATCTTTCCAGCACGTACGCCGCGCTCTGAAGCACCGCCATAATGAATGATGGTCGCGTCCGGATTGATCAGCGGCCGCGCACCATGGATGCGCGCGCGCAAGCAAAGGTCGGCATCCTCTCCGTACATGAAAAAATCGGGGTGGAAGCCCTGGAGTTCGTCCCAAAGGTCCTGGTCGATCATCAAAAAACAACCGGAGACGATGGGCACCTCACGCACGCTATCGCGCTTCCAAGCCCCCAATCCTTCGGGATGAAAAATCGCACTGCGAGGGAAGGCCCGAGCAAGACCCAGCCCCAGACTGAAAGCACTCCAGGGGGTCGGCGCGCCCCAACAGGAAGAAGGATTCAAACCGTGATCCGCAAAGAGCGTGCGCCCTCCCCACAGCCGCGCTTTGGCGTGAGAATTCGCGAAGTGCCAAAGGTTGTCGACCGCGGCGTGCAGCACTACCGTGTCCGGATTGAGCAGTAGCAGCCGCTCTCCTTGGGCTTTTTCGGCCAGAAAATTGTTGGCCGCTCCGAAACCCAGGTTCTCGTCGAGCGCAAACAAAGTCAGCTCGGGAAACTCCTCTGCGATCGCCGCTGCGCTGCCATCGGAAGAATCGTTGTCGAGCACCAAAACCTCCATGTCGACCGAACTGGTTTCCGCCAGCAAGGAACGCAAGCAGGCCAAGGTCAATTCACGGGTTTGATAGCTCACCACCAAGACCGAGAGCTGGGGCCCGATTGTTTGCATGCTGTGATCTTCCACTAGGCTGCTTGCTCCTGCACTGATTTGGAAATTTTGTCGGGCTTGCTGGCTGTCTGCTTCGTTCCCTTGCGCTTACGCTTAGGCTTTTTATCGACCATGGACAGACTGCCGAGGGAAGCCAAGATAAAGAAGAACATGCTCATGTTCTGCTGGCTGTGTGTGATCGAAATCGACAGGAACATCAGGCTGTGGGCAAAGAGGGCCGCGCCCAGGCTCCAGGCCATATAGCGCTTCGCTTTGTTGTGCTTGACGCGACGCCATGTCTTGCCGCATAGGCTGAAGCCTTCCGCCAACGCCCAGCAAAAGAAGATCAGCGCGAGGAATCCACCGCGTGCGCCCTCCAGCACATATTGATTGGTCAAATCTCCCATGGCGTGCCCCCAATGTGCGGTGTCTTTGATACCGATGAAAGCCCAATCGAAAAAGTGCCGGATGGAGTTATCGATCAACAGGAAACGGTGGTGTGAGGTGCTTCCCTGGGAGAAGCTGATGCGCGAGATCAAGTGCCACACCGGCGCCTTCATCACCATGTGTAAGGCGAAGAGCGTGACGACGGTGCCCAGGCGAATCGTCGACATTTTGTAGCGTAGGTGCCAGCCCGCAAGCCCCAGGAATCCGGCGGCCACACCGACCAAAGGCGTACTTGATGCACAGAAGTACGCCAGCCCCATGACCATGATGAAGGACTTGATGGCAAAGAACTTGCCGCCCCGACGCAGGAAAATTATCAGCGCCATGGGCAGGATGGCCGCAAAGTATGTACCCGCTAGAATGGCGTGCGGGAAAGCACCCTGACAGCGCACGCGCCCTTCTCGATTCGTGGCCCACTCCTGGGCGCCCAGGAAGTGAAACGGATTCTTCTCGGTCTGCTTCTCCACGAGGAACAGCACCAACAGAACGGGGGTCAATAGGATCGTGAAGCGCACTACGCCTTCCACATCCTCCCACTTCCGGATCACCACGCGGAAGTAGAGATACAAACCCAGGATGTCGTACAGCTGCCCCACGCGGAATATGAGTTGCCCCATGGAACCCCACAGAACAATGTACGCCATGGCGCTCAAGAGGCACCAAGTGGTCACC
>JBLFXY010000026.1:0-20112 GCA_047611645.1 Glaciecola sp. | reverse complement strand
TGGCTGCCTTCGTAGACCTGCAGCTCTTCAGCGAAGGGTATCTCCTCCAAACCGGAAACTTGCATCAAGTCCTCGGTGGTGGTTTCCCCTTCTACGGCGGCCATCAACGTCTCGTGCAATTCGGACGACTCGGGCTCTAAATCGCTCAACAGCGGCAATTCCGCTTCTTCAAAGTCGGCGACCAGAAGCGGCATCTCGCTATCGACGCTCGGGGCCTGATCTTGAACCGCTGCCAATTCTTCCAGGGCATCGAATTCCTCAATCCCCTCAATGAACGGCTCTCTCACCGGGACCGGTTCCATCTCCAATCCATTGAAACGGAGCTCGGCCAAGGGGTCCGTCCAATTGATTTCCACGAAGGACTGCACAGGAACCATGCCGATCTCTTCCAGTTCGAAATACGGGTTCCCGAGGAACATGGGCTCGATGCTGGCCAGTGTTCCGAACTCCAAGTCGGTGGGCGCGGAGTGCTGCACAGCCTCGGACTCCACGCTGGCGAGCGCGCTGCCCTGCATTTCCGTAGAGGATACCGCAGCGGGTGTGGATTCCTCGGTGGTCTGGACGCTCCAGAGATAGACGAACGCCTGTTCGATTTCTCCGAGCACTTCCATAGCCACGCCGCCCCCGGATTCAGGTTGCACATAACCCTCACCGGCGAGCCATTGGCCTGTCTCATCCATGCCTGCGGAAATAGGCAAGAGACTCACCGTGGGTTCATCCACAGAAGCTAATTCCGCGCCGGGCACGAACGCGTCAGGCTCTGTTGTCGCAGCCACTTTCGTTTCTTCCTTCATCCAGTCTTCGAGGGGTCGGACCTCGAAGCCAGCTTGTCCATCGGGCACGTCTTCGGAGCCAGTAACAGGCCCTAGTTTGAGAAGCTCATCCAAGAATGCGCGTCCCAAGGGAGCGCTTTCGCCGGGATCTACAGAGGCCACTGCTGCGGACCCCTGATCGGATTCTGCGCTGAGTAGCTCGTCTGATTCTTGCATGGTTTCAAGGGGAGACGCGACTACCGTGGGCACGTCTAGGACCACAAGGGTCTCACTCTCATGGGGCTCCTGCACCCAGAGGAAAGCCAATTCCATGGATTCATCCTCATCCAACCGCGCAAGCATTTGCTCCTGCTCGGCGGTCAGGAGGCTGTCCTGCAACGGGTCGAATTCGGCGACCGGAGTATTCCCTCCTAAGTCCTCAAGCTCCATGGCAATGGATCGCTCCACGGGCGTTCTGGGGCCCCACATGGGAAGCTCACAGGAGGCGTAGGGGCCCTGGGTATCGAAACTCAGCAATGCGCCAGCGCTTGGCTCGACGCGATACAAGGGATACGCTGATGCGAGGCCGGACTCCATCCCTGCTGCATAAAGCGCCATGCCGATGAAACTGGGCACGAACGTAGCGCTCACTTCAACCTCGGCGACTTGGGAGTTTTCTTCCGAGGTGAATTCTTCGGCATCGTTCTGGTCGGCATCGACCTGGGCGAAGCGCTCTGCAAGGACCGCAGTATCCGGCTGCAGCACAACCGCGCTTTGCGTCTCCTCCATGGCCGGCGCGACCCCTTCGCCCCGCTCCATTCCCTTGCTCGTGTTTGAAGGATTCTGCGAAGACGGCGTGAATCCAAACTGGCCCTGGGCCACCGATGCGGTGAGGCCTGAGGTTGTTTGCTTTACGCTTCCATCGCGCTGAATACTGCCGCGCAGGGTGCTATCACCCTCATTTCGAGTGGTTCCCGGTATATCAAAACTCGGTCCTGCCAGCTTTTCGCCCTGGGTTTCGTTGCCGGGCACGTGCACCACGCCCCCGCTGTTCGAATCATCCGGGCCCACTCCCAATCCGGACATGCTGCGCCAAACCAACAAACCACCCACGCTCAGAGCGGACATAAATACGACAGGCACGAGGAGCCTTCCGAACACACTAGCCGTACTTTCTGGCTCGCAATAGGAAGCAGAGAATCCTGGCTCCTGAACCACCTCGTCCGCATCAAGGTCGGTGGTGGGATCGTCCACGTCCGTCAGCCAGCTATCACCTTCCGTATCCTCGGTGATGGTGAGGGAGGGCTCATTGGGCCCCTCCCCGTCCAACAGCCAGCTCTGGCCTTCGGCAGTAATGAACGGTTCCTGTTCGGTGGGGTTGGAAGCGAGGGGCGTCGACTCGTCATCCAACAGCCAACTATTTTGCTCTTCCTTTGGGCCTTGGCCCGCACGGTTCAAGGAATCGGAATCTCCGGGTAGCGGTTGGCCGGAGGGGTCGGACTCGTAAGGCATGGAACTTGATGAAAGTGGTTGCTTGGGGATGAACCCTTATGTGGGCTGCAGAATGAACCCCGGGGAGAGGAACTCACCCGCTATCGACAACTAGTCCCCGCCAAATACACCCTGAAGCAATTCCCCATCGACCCGCCGTACCAGCCTGAGACGTTGCGGGACTCTGAAGCCATTAACCCTTGCGAATCGGCCGGAATGGTGCGTCTAATCGAGACGCACCTATGTAGCCTTCTCCCGGCTACCCGTTCTTGAGGGTGCGCGCACCACCCTTGCGCTGGGTCAGCCCCTCTGCATCCAAAGCCTCCAATACCGGAATGAGGTACTTGCGCGTGGTGCCCAAAGCGTCGCGTAGATCCGCGATCTGGAGCTCTCCATTCTTCTGGCAGCTCTTGACGACCTCTGCGCGCATGCGGTCCATGCACTTGTGATCCAAATACAGCCCCTGCCCCACGTGATGCAACAGGTGCCCATCGGTCAGGAATTCGAAGACCTCGGTCAGCCCTGGCTCTTTGAGCCCGCATGCCTTGGCCGCTTCCTCCTGTGAAGGGGGTTGGAATTGGGCGCTGGAATATAGCTCCTGGATTTTCTGCAAAGCGCCTGTGAGTTCCTCCGCAAGGCGCGGTTCATGGCCCGCCAAGGTCAGGAATCCCCCACTTTCCCGACCGATTTCCTCGCTGTCCGCCAGACGGCCCAGAACCGCATCCAGCAAACCCTTGTCCATTTTTATACTGCTCCGGAGTTCGCGCACGTCCATGCGGCTGCGATGCCCGTTGGATTGGAACCAGCCGGCCAGGTTGCGCTTCACCTCCACGCAGTAGTTCCGCAACACCTCCCCGTGGATCCAATGGTTGCCCGGGAGGCTCACGGCAGTGCCGGCTTGATCCATAGCGGATAAAAGCTCGGCCACCTCCGCCATTTCACGCTTGAGCCCACGCGCCACTTCCGGTTCGGTCAACCAACCATCCGGTGCTTGGGCGAGAACCGACTCCAGCAGGTCCTCAACAGACTGCAAACTGGCCTCGCGCTGATTGAGCCCATCGAGAATAAAGCCTTTGAATCGTTTGAGGCGGTAACGACTCTCCTCGAGAATCACCCCGCCCCCCAAAGTCAACAAGGGCGAGGCCAAACGTAGAATGAATCGATCCCCCGGCGCGCACACGACAGGCTCGGAAAGACGCAACTGAACCAAACCCTCCTCCTCGGCCTGCATGATTTCGTGATCCAATAAAATCACCTCACCCAAGACTTCCGCCGTTCCCGTATGCAGTCGAATCGGCAAGCGATTGCGGATAGGCAAGGGCAAACTCTTTAGCGTTCGAAGGCGGGCCCCCACCAAAGAGATGGCTCCGAAAAAGCCGGGCTTGGCCACGACCATTCCGCGCGAGACCGAATGATGGTCCACATCGGAAATGTTGATTGCGGTTGAGTGCCCAGCCTGAGCGCTTTGAACTTTTTCGTGATAGGCCTGGATTCCGCGAACCTTGCCTTTCATGCCTCCGGGAAGCACCTCCACCACATCCCCCAAATCCAAAGACCCCGCCACGGGGATTCCAGTCACGATCGTGCCGAACCCGCGAGCGCTGAAAACGCGTTGGATGGGCATGCGAAAAATCCCCTCGGTGGAACGTGGCTTGATCTCACTGGCCATTTGCACCAGACCGGCCTTGAGCTCTTCGAACCCCTGCTTGGTGACTGCGGAGTAGGGATACACCGGCGCACCTTCCAGGAAGGTCCCCGCCACGGCATCCTCCACATCCATCTCTGCCAGCTCCAGCATTTCTTCGTCCACCAGATCCACCTTGGTCAGAACGATGAAGCCGCGCTCCACCCCCAGCAATTGCAAGATCGCCAAGTGTTCCTGGGTTTGCATCATGACCCCGTCATCGGCGGCGATCACCAGCATCACCATGTCAATGCCCGTGGCACCTGCCACCATGTTGCGCACAAGTCGCTCGTGGCCTGGCACGTCTACGATGCCGATGCGCCGCCCGTTGGGCAGATCGAAGCGGGCAAAGCCCAAATCGATGGTCATGCCGCGCTCCTTTTCTTCCTGCAGCCGATCCGGGTCCACGCCGGTCAAGAGTTGCACGAGAGTCGACTTGCCGTGGTCGATATGGCCGGCGGTACCGACGACGATAGGTTGAATTTGCACGATAAAGGGGGGGGGATTGGAGCCGACTCAACATACGAGCCATCCCCGCCCCTGTCACGAAACCCTTTGCCTACCAGACGGCAAAAGGACTGTGTTCAGGGCCTTTTACAACCGTTGCCGGGGGTCGTTTGTTCTAAGCTAGGCCCATGCCCGAGCTCCCCTTCCACACCCTGGCCCCTTGGCTTCGAGAGACCTTTTCCCGCAGCGTTCACAGGGTGGCCCTCGACGCCGGTTCCACCTGCCCCAATCGGGACGGCAGCAAAGGGTTGGGGGGCTGCATCTATTGCGATGTGGAAGGTTCGGGCAGCGGGGCTCTGCGCAATGGTGTGGACCTGACGGACCAGCTCGAAAAGGGCCTCAAGCGCTTGGCCCGCCGCCAGGAACCTGGCAAACCGCCCATCGGCGTCATCGCCTACTTTCAGTCCTACACCAATACCTACGTCACCACCCAACGACTGATCGAGACCCTCGACGTGGTGCGGCCCTATCTGGACCGCGGCATTGTGGCCGTCAGCATCGCCACGCGCCCTGATTGCCTGCCCGACGAGGCCCTAGATGCCTTGGAAGCGCTCGCCCAACACGTACCTGTTTGGGTGGAGGTCGGATTGGAGGCCGCAGACGACCAACTGCTTGTGGATATCGGCCGCATGCATACTGTGGCGGAGTTCGAGGAGAGCGTTCGCCGCATTCACGCACGCGGTTTGATGAGCGTGGGCCACGCCATCCTAGGCCTGCCTGGAGACGGGCGGGAAGGTGCCCGGGCCACGGCCCGCGTACTGGCTCAAGCGGGCTGCTCTGGCATCAAAGTGCACAACCTGATGGTTCTCAAGCGCACGCAATTGGCGACCATGTGGAAACGTGGCGAGGTCGACGTGCTCGAACCGGAAACCTACGTGGATTGGCTGGCCGACTTTGTGGAGCTCCTGCGCCCCGACCAGATTCTGCACCGCATAACCGGCGACGCCCCGCTCGAGAAGCGTCTGGCGCCGCTTTGGAACGTCCATAAGACCGAAATCCGGGAACGCTTAGCCCAGACCTTGCAGAACCGGGGAACCTCACAAGGTAGCCTGTACCAGCCCAACCCAGCGCCCATCACCCCCTGAACCAATCATGCTGCACCTGATTCCTTGGTTGCTGATCTCCTTCCCCGCCCCCGTCCAGAGCCCTGCCGCCACAAGCACCCAGGACCTGATCGCCGCGGGGCATTGGTCCCCCACGCTGCGCCCCGATGCCCGTGGCTATTTGGGCACCTCGTCAGGGCCGGTATTGGCCATTGGGCATGTGAAGCTATCCCTCGAGCACAAGCGCACGGAACTAAGTGGTCTGCGCAATGGCACCCACAACACAAGCCCCGCCACCTTGCTGGGCATGGGATACAGCCGCGTCCCCACAACAGGCTCGATCGAACGCACCGAAATCCGGGCGGAGTATGGACTGGCTGACGCGACTTCCCTGCGACTCACCATACCGATCGAATCACGATCCATACGCTTCGAGGATGGATCGGGTTCAGGCACCCGCGAGAAGTCCCATGGTTTGGCTGATGTGGAATTGGGTGTTGGGGTCGAATTGTCCCACAAGGATGGTGAACGCGCGGAGCTGGAGCTTTTGGTCGCGGTGCCCACGGGGACCACTCGAGCCCGCGAGGGCAACAGCGTCGGACCTAGCCAACCCCTACTTCCGTACGCCCTTCAGTTAGGCGGCGGCACCTACGCGCTCAAACCCGCGTTCACTTGGACCCACTGGTCCAGGCAATGGTCCTTTGGGACCTCAGGCCAAGCCACCCTCCCCCTGGGCACCAACGACCAAGGTTGGAGCGCAGGCAACGAGCTGCGCTTGAATTCCTGGGTATCCCGTCGAGTCGACCCCTTCCGCAGTCTGGTGCTGGGCATGGAATACCGCCATCAGGATTCTGTTCAGGGACAGGATTCGAATATGGATGAGACTTTCGACCCGTCCTTCGATTCGAATTTCACCGGGGTCAAGACCCTCTCCTTCGACCTGGGAGTGCACATAATCGTGGAGGGTAACAACCGGCTGGCATTCGAGATTGGGGCACCTATTTGGCAGGAGACCGATGGCCCGCAAGTGGAAGAGGACTACCACTTCTCCCTGGCTTGGTGGCTCAGCTTCTAACCGCCCTGAACGTTGGATCAACTCAGCTTCTAACCGCCCTGAACGCTGGATCAACTCAGCTTCTAACCGCCCTGAACGCTGGATCAACTCAGCTTCTAGCCGCCCTGAACGCTGGATCAACTCAGCTTCTAGCCGCCCTGAACGTTGGATCAACTCAGCTGCTAGCCGCACAGAACGTTGGATCACAAAGAGAGCCCGCAATCCTCGGATTGCGGGCTCTCTTTATGGGCTGTCCGCGTACGACCTAGAAGCTGTACAGGATGCGCTGGCAGTTGGGGCACTGCACCAATTCCACCCGACGAGCCAAACGCACGGATAGGTTGCGAGGGATTCCAACGAAACAACCCTGACAAACCATGCCGTTGAGTTCCGCCAGGGCTTCACCCCCGCGACTGGCCAGTAGTTTGGTGTACAGATCGAGTACCGGGGCATCGATGCCACCGGAGGCTTCCTTGTCGCGCTTGGCCATAAGCTCGGCTAGCTTGCCTTCGGCCGCCGAAGTTTCCTTGGCCACATTGCCTTGGAACTGCTCGAACACATTGGTTTCTTCCACCAAGCGTTCCTCTAATTCCGTGAGTCCGTTTTCCACCTCATCCGCTTCGGACACCAGGCTCAGACCATCGTCTTCCGCTTGGCTGACCGTACGCTTGACCTGGCGAATCTCGTGCTGGAAGGAAGCTAGCAGGGCTGCGTCGACCTTTTGGGTATTGGATTCGTGCTCCAGCTTGCGCTGTCGTTGACGCAACCCACTGGTCGCATCCTCGATCTCCTTGATGCGGGTCCGCAACTCCTTTACGGAGAAATCGCGCTCCGTAATTGCCTCTTTAAGGCGAGCCAGCACGGCTTGGCGCTGCTCTAGCTCCTTGGGAAGTCGCTCCAACTCCGCTTGTACGCGGTAGATGTGGCGGTCGATTTCTTGGAGCCCTCGAAGGGCGATCAAGGTGTCCTGCATAGGTTAGGCCGGGGGGCTTGGGGGCTGGGGAGTGTAGCCTGGATCGACTGGGAAGCCCTATCAATAAAGGCAGGAGCCTCGGAAAAACCGAGGCTCCTGCCTCTTGTCGGGTTACGAGGCACTCCGGGGTGGACTTCACCGACCCGAAGCGCGCCCATGCCCACCGTTATAGATCCCGGGGATCGCCCTCTTCGTCGAGGATTTGCACACCGTCGAGGAAACTGGCCAATTGGCGAGCCCGAACGGGGTGACGCAGTTTGCGTACCGCCTTGGCCTCGATTTGGCGCACCCGCTCGCGGGTCACCCGGAAAATACGGCCGACCTCCTCGAGCGTATAGGTGTAACCATCTCCGATGCCGTAACGCAACTTGATGATCTCCCGCTCACGGAAGGTTAGCGTCGAAAGCACATCATCGATGCGCTCCTTGAGCATTTCCTGGCCAGCCGCCTGGAGGGGGCTTTCGGCCGACTCGTCCTCGATGAAGTCACCGAAGTAGCTGTCATCCGACTCGCCGATAGGACGGTCCAAGGAGATCGGGTGCTTGCTGATCTTCATGACCCGCTTGGCTTCCTCCACCGTGATCTCAGTGGCTTCCGCCACTTCTTCCACGGACGGCTCGCGGCCTTTGGCTTGCACCAGTCGCTTGGTCACGTTACGCAGCTTGCTCATGGTCTCGATCATGTGGACCGGGATACGAATCGTGCGCGCCTGATCAGCGATCGAACGCGTGATGGCTTGGCGAATCCACCAAGTCGCGTAGGTCGAGAACTTGTAACCACGACGGTACTCGTATTTCTCCACGGCCTTCATCAAGCCCGTGTTGCCTTCCTGGATCAGGTCGAGGAAAGAAAGTCCACGGTTGCGATACTTCTTGGCGATCGAAACCACCAGACGCAGGTTACCACTGGAGAGCTGACGCTTGGCTTCCTCGTACTCCTCGAAGTGCAAGTAGATCTCGTCGATACGCTTCTTCAAGCGGTCCGTGGGCTCCAAGGACTTGAGTTCCAATTCCATGAGTCGCTCTTCCAACTCCGCCAAAGCGGCGGGGTCGTCTATGGAACTGCGGCGTTGGTTGTCGATCTTGCGTTCGACCGCACGCATGTCGCGCCAATGCTCCTCCATGAGGTCGACCAAAGGACGCACCTTCTTGATCTGCAGGTGGCATTCCTCCATGAGGATGACCAACTTGCGGCGCAGGTTTTGAACCTGAGCCTTAGCTATCTGACGCTCATCCTCCGGAAGCTCGGAATCGAGCAGCGGGCGATAAGCATCGCGCAGACGCGCCATGATGCGCTGAATCGTGTCGATGTTGACCGGTAGACGCTTGGCCAGGAAAGGCTTGCCCAAGGTTTCGACAATCTTGGGATTGTCGTCCGGCTTGGGATTGGGGTTCACCTTCAAGGTGCGGTCGAAAGCCAACTTTCCATCGCGCACGAGCAGCAGGATTTCCAGAGCACTGTCCATGCTCAGCGATGAAGCAATGCACTTCTTGCGGAAACGCTTGCGGGTGATTTCTATCGACTTGGCCAGGAAGATCTCCTGGGGCCGGGTCAACAGGGGGATCTCACCCATTTGGGTCAGATACATGCGAACCGGATCATCGATGCGCTCGACCGCTGCGGTGGTCACCGGAGCACGCCGTGTCTGGGCAGATTCCGCCGCGGCGCTGCCCGCGGTCTTCGCCTTCAAACGTAGCTCGGTGGTGTCGCCGTCCGAATCCTCGGAGACTTCAACGCCGGCATCCTCGAGGCCCACGAAGACCTGATCCATCTTGTCCGGGGGCAAGAATTGATCTTCCATCAACTTGGCCATGTCCTGATAGGTCAGGAAGCCCTTGCGCCGATTCTCTTCAACGAGCAGCTTCACAGTCGTTTCGATTTTGTTGGTCATGTGGGGATTGGGGTGTTGCGGAGGATCCGCGGAAGGTGTTCTGGGGTGTGCGGTAGAAGGGGTCTTAGGATCCGCTGCTTTGCAGGGAACTTTGAATCAATTGGTTGAGCTCGATTTGGCAGCGCTTGGACTCCGCCTGAGCTTCGGGATTGCCGATGGCATGCGCTTCTAGCTCTTGGATCCGTGCCAAGAGCCGCCCACGTTGCAAACCATCCTGTTTTTGCTTGAGAAAGGCCAATTCGGCCTCCAAAAGTGCCAAGGGTTCATCCGCCTCGTAAACGTACTGCACCATGGCAGCCACGTGCTGGCGAACGGGGTGTTCACCCAGTGCATTCATTACATGCTGATAGGTGATGTCTTCAGGAGCATCCGGATCTTCACTGTCCCAGAGCTGGATCATGGCTTCGAGAATGGCTCGGTGACCGGGGTGAGGGCAGACTTCAACCAAATGGCGTACGCGGGGAATCAAATTGGTGTCGCACAAGGCTGCACCAACGGCCCCCCTGTAGGCCTTAAGGATCTGGGGGTCGACAGGTTGATTCCGATTTCGTTCCGGATTTTGCCCCGTGGGAGGCGCCGTGGGCGTAATTTGAGACACGGGAGCGGTATGCGCTCCTCGGCGCCTTTCGGGTAGATCGCTGCGCTGTTGACGCAGAACCTCTACCGGCAAGCCAGAACCCTGGGCCAGGGCGACCAAGCAGGATTCGCGGTGTACTGGTTTCGGCACATAATCAAGCAATTCGAGAACGCGATCCACCGCGATAGAAAGCGGACGTCCGGCCAAACCCTCGAGGCTTTTTAGGGTGAAGTCCAACCACGGATCCGACTGCTCCAGAAGGGCCATCAGGGGACCCGCATCCCCTCCCGCAACCAAGTCCGCAGGATCCTTACCGGGCGGAGGCACGGCCACATCCAGGTCGACCCCAAGGGGCAAGAGACCTTGTAAACCGCGCCATGCGGCACGGTTGCCCGCTTCATCCCCATCGAAAATCAGGGTGATGCGTTGTACGCCAGCTTTCTGCGCCAAGCGCGCGTGATCGGGTGTGGTCGCCGTGCCTAGTACAGCGCACGCATGGGTCAATCCTGCTTGATGGGCAGCGATCACATCGGTGTAGCCTTCCATCAAGATCAAGTGCCCGCCCTTGCGCAGCGAATCACTGGCCCGGTCATAACCAAAGATCACGCGACCCTTGTGGAACCACGGGGTTTCAGGAGTGTTCACGTACTTGGGTCCTGCGGAGTCACTCTCGCCCGAATCCAAACGGCGCGCTCCAAATCCTACGGTGCGCTTGCGGTGATCCCGGATGGGGACCATCAACCGACCGCGGAAGAAATCGTAGTTGCGGCCTTGATCACTGGAGCGTGCCAAACCCGCTTGTTCGAGCAATGCGAACGGTGTGCCTTGACTCTGTGCCCGTTGCACCAGAGCCTGCCCGCTAGCCGGCGAGTACCCGATGCCAAAGGCCTCGATCGCACCCTCCGAAATACCACGAGAGTTCAAATAGTCCCGTGCGACTCGACCCTCGTTGCCCATTAGGCAAGAGTTGTAATAGGCCTCGGTATCCGCCAAAAGCTTGAGACCCGGATCATCCTTATCGGAGCGTCCCCGGGATCGCGGAATCTCTACACCCGCGCGAGCTGCCAACCACTCCAAGGAATCCATGAAGGATGTGTTGTGCCGTAACTTCACAAACTCGATCACATCGCCCCCTGCCCTGCAGGCACCGAAGCAATACCACATATCCGGATCCGGACCGATTGCGAAGGAGGGTGAATCCTCGTCGTGCAGAGGGCAACAACACCATTGCCTCCGACTGCGTGTAACGAAATTCCCTTCGATACACTCCCCTACAATCTCTTCTAAAGAGACACGCGCTTTGATCTCTTCGATAGCGCGTTGGAAGGCCTGGTCTTGATGCAACTTAGGATTGGGTCGGGTCGGGAAGCAAGCGAAGCGGGAGACCCAAAGACAAAACCAACGCACTTTCAAAAAGGCGTGTGAGTTGCATACCGACACAATGTCGGCAAGGATTCCGCGCGGAACGATCGCCCCCGGAGTGACCTTGACCCGTATATCTGGGCCCAAGGAAATGCAACGCCGGGTGGCTGGGGTGGCCAGGAAAGGTGAGAAAACCGCTACCGAAGATGAATCGGAGCCAGCACTGAGCTGGATCTCCGCAGGGGGGGTGGCGGGCCTTTCCTTGCGTTCAATAGTACCACAGGCAAGGGATGATGGCAGGTATCTCCCAATTTCCCAGTATAAATCACTTTACGCTCCGCCCCGTTGGGTTTTTGCCGGACCTCAGCCCATAACCCAAAGAGGTCCCAAGACCCAGTCCGCTAGCTCCTCGGGAGCCATGCATTCCGCGCGTAGATTTTCGGGGTGCCCAGCGGCCGTCAATGCTTCTCGCATGGCGTTCTTATCCGCCCCCAAATCGCCCATCACTCGCACCAGAGTTTGACGCCTGCGGGTAAACAGGGGGCGAATACGCTGCATGGCCAGGTCCCGCTCCTCGGGACCCCGAATGCCTTCCCTGAGGATCAAGCGCACCACCGAAGAGGCGACTTTAGGCCTGGGCCAAAAGGAACCTGCGCCCACATCGCGTATCAAAGACACGTCGCAGGTCAGCTGGGTGACAATCGTGAGTGGCCCGTAATCGGAGGTGCTGTGGCGAGCGGCCAGCCGCATTCCGAGCTCTTTTTGCACCAGCACGGTCATGGTCTTGGGAGGGTTCGGCAAGCTGGCGCATAGGGCTACGACCGGCCCTGAGACCGCATAGGGAAGATTGCTGACCAGATGCCAGGGTTCGGTCTCCCCTATCCACTCGACGACCTTCGGATTCAGCTCGTGCTTGCCCTTGAGGATGTCCCCTTCCAATAGCTCTACCCGCGGATAGGGCGTAAGGAAGGGCCTGGACACTTCGGCCAAGCGCGGATCGATTTCAACGGTCAGCAACTCCAGCCCGATATGGGCCAAATGCACGGTCAGAAACCCGCACCCTGTACCGACTTCCAAAACCCGGTCGTCGGGCCCCGCACCCGAATCAGCCACGATCGCTCGGGCGGTATTTTCATCCAGCAAGAAGTTCTGGCCAAAGCGCCTGGAAGGGCGAAATCCATGGCCCTCCAGGGACTCGCGGAATTCGCGCCAAGGCGGACGCGGGGGCCGGGATTGTCCCTCACCTTCGATTGTCGATTCTTCGCTCATTGCCCTCGGGCTCCTTCCAGAAGCCAGCCCAGCATGGGCTCGCTCGGGTGTTCTTCTGCTAATGCGCTCAATAGGTTCACCGAGCGATTGCCCCAGGCTTCCCCCACACTCACCAGCCTAGCTTTGTATGCGGACCGCGAATAGAGGGCCATGTTCGCAAGTAGCCAATCGCGCGCCTCCACGACCGGCCGGACCCCCACATCGTTGGCGCGGGTGCCGGGCGCCACCTCCACCGCATTGACCTGAATCCCCTGCATCGCGTCCATGAAAAGCGGACGTGAATGTGTGAGGAAAGACCCCCCAATCGCCCAGGTGGAAAGCTCAAGATAGGAGCCTGTAAGGGCAGTGCGAGGAATCCAAGGGGACCCGGGCTCCAGCCCACTATGCACCCACTCCGCCACATTGCCCTCTAGATCGTAGATGGCATCACCCGGCGTTCGACCGTTGTAGAAAGTGCCAACAGGCGTCGGTGCCAGCAACCCCAACTCGGTGGTATTGGCCGCGGAATCTGCCGGCGAAGTCCCATAGGGGTAGGCCTGAGCCCGCGGACCCGCCGCGATCCAAAGCCACTCAGAAACCTCGGGTAGGCGCATTCCGCGCCATTCCGCATAGGCCTGGGCCTCGGCCCAATCCATTCCAACCACCGGCATTTGGCCCAGGTGGCGCTCGCCGGGCGGGGCCTGGAACAGTTCCCAACCGACCCATCCGTCGCGCCCCGTTTCCGACAAGAATTGGGTCCAGACCGCGCGAGTGGTTTCGAATCGATCCACGAGCAAGGGTTCGCTTGCGCCCATGCGCCCCACGGAAACACGAATGTGCCCGCCGGGGACAAACGCCAATCTCTCGATATCCAGAACCGTGACGGTTTCCGCCGCACAGGCGACCAGCGCTAGCCCAGTGGCAACCAGTACAGAATTAAAGACTCCCCGCAAATGAACCGGATGGGTTTTGCGGGGAGTCTTCATGGGTACAGGCTGGAATCCGCCCGAAGCCAATGGCTGTTTAGCGGTTGTCGGTAGCGTCGGCCACGAAGATCTCAACGCGACGGTTGAGCTTCTTGGCATCCTTGGAATCATTGCCTGAAACCGGATCCCAACGACCGAATCCCATGACGACCACATCGCGGCCGCCAATTTTAGCATCGCCCGTCAAGATCGCGGCCACCGAAACAGCGCGCTCAGCGGAAAGCTGAAGGTTGCCGTGGGGAAAGCGCTTCAAGGTAGCGGGACGCTTGACCGGGTCGGAGTCGGTATGACCTCGAACGAAAATACGACCATGGGACTCTCCCTTGATCTTGTTGGCCAGGGCTATGAGGGCTTGCTTGCCCTTGGAGCCAATTTCGGAGGAACCCGAATCGAAGAGCACCTTGTCCTGGATCATGTACACGTAGCCACCATCCACATCAAAGCGCTCGATGTCCTTGGGCGCACGGCCCAAGTTCGAAAGTTGATCCTGAAGCTGCGAGATACGGTCCTCGTAGTTGGATTGATCCCCACCACCTTCAAGGAAGTTGGCTTCCTGGGAGCGCACTTCGCTCTCCAGACTGTCCCGCTGACGTTGCAGGAGAGCCATTTCTGACTCGAGGCGGTGGAAGTTGTCCTGGTACATTTCCCCCAGGTCAACGGCCCGCTGGTATTGGTCCTGGCTCACGCAGGAGGTGCCCAAGGTGGCCAGAAGACCGACGCACAGAAGGCGCTTGGTGATGGATAGCTTTTGCATTGGATTGTGGTTTTTAGCCTGTTTGATTGGATGGCGGTCGGAGAAAGCTCGGTCGAATGACTCGGAGCCGCAATCTGGCCCCTTGCCAGACCCCCCTTACGCCAAACCCCTCCATCGGAGGGGGCCCCACCCCTCCATGGGTAGGCTAGGGTCGAAGCTGAATACTCCTCCCCATTAGGGTCGAGTCTAGTCACCCACAATGCGCAGTCCCAGGATTGAGCCAAAAAAGGGACTCGGCTTTCCGCGTTACGGTGCCAGAAATAGCAAGCGCCCCCCCAGCCTAGGCCGGGGAGGCGCTCGTATTATGAGGCCAGGCTCGGAGTCCGCTTACTCGGGGAACTCAGCTAAACATGCCAGCAATGGTCTTGGCCAGGGTGGATGCGCGGCCCGTGCTCAAGGAGAAAGCGACCGGAATGATCATGACCATGATGACCGAAGCCACCAGCACAGCGGCCATGAAGCCTGCTGACAACATGTCGTCGTCGGGATCCTCTTGGGCTAAGCGACCGCCTCCGATGGAAGCACCTGCCACCAGGGGCATGGCCTCTTCCAGGTCATCGTCGAGTACCTCTTCCAATTCCAGATCGTCGTCTAGGTTCAGATCGGAGTCGATCTCCTGGGTCATCTCGGGTGCGGGAGAATCGTCCAGCGGGTCCTCGAGAATCGTATCCAGGTCGGAAATGGCCTGAGTGGCCAATCCGGCGGGCTCGGAAGAGGGCTCCTCTTCGAAGACCAACTCTTCGACCAGGTCCTCGCCAAGGTCTACGACCTCGCCGCCTTGGAGCTCATTGCGAAGGCTCTCCACGTCGCTGCGGCGCAGCTTCATGGTCTCGCCCTTGCGGAAGGCCCGAATCTCGCCTTCCGAAACCAGACGCTTGAGCTCCTCTTCTTTGAGGCGCAGTTCGTTTAGGGCTTCGTCGAAGCTGAAAAACTCGTCGGACACAGGCTAATTCTCCTTAGGGAGGGTTGAGAGGGGGTTTGGGGGGGAAGAAAGGTGCGCTTGCGAGGGCCTAAAATGGCCCTATTTGGAAGTCCCGTTGCCGGAAGCATCCAAACCTGAGAACTGCTTCTCCAGGTCTTTGTACCGCAAGGGGCGCCCCTTGTTTTCGGTTTTGTCGTTAAACCCGTCCAATTCCAGGTCTAGGCCGATGTTGCGTGCACCCACAAGCCTGACACCTTGGGAGCCGCCGGATCCACCGGAGGCCTGATAGACGGCCAAATGCTTGGTTTTGGTATCGATCAGATAGAGCACGGAAACACCGGTCACGTCCACACCGGTGACGGCAATCATGTCCCGGTTCGAATCAGAGCTAGCACCTGCGGAGCTGGTGGTCGAAATACGAGCACTCGCTCCAGGTTCAACGCCCTGGGCGGATACCAAAACCAGCCCGAGAACCGCCACTGCACCACCGACCGCAGCTACTGCTAGCAAGGCCTTGGAAAGGGACAGCGAGATCAACGTTTGAGACATGGGCAATATACTAGCGTAGTGAGGACTGGGGCACAAAGGGCCAAGCGGCATCAAAGACCGACCAAATCGCCGGTGAGCACTTCAACAAGGTCTTTTAGTGTCACCCACCCGAGCGGTTTCTCAGAAGTTCCGACAACAGCGGCCCTTTTCCCAAGACCCCTCAGCTGCAAGAGGGCGCCGGCAATGGTGCACTCAGGGTCCAAAAACGGGGCATCTAGGCTTCCTTCCAGCACATCGACATCACCGGATTCGGACTCGGGGTCGCTTTCCAAGGCCCGAAAACCGGTGCGGGCCGGCAGACCGATGGCCCGGGCCAACACATCCAACTGGTGCACATAACCCGTGACTTGGCCACGTTCGTCCACGATTGGCAGTCGCGAAAAGCTCGAATTCCGCACTTGGGTCAAGCGTTCCTCGGCTTCCGATGCCGACCGGACCGCGACCACACTCTTCCAGGGCACCATGACCCGTGTCACCGGAGTACTGTGCAGGGCCAACGCATTTTGCATCAACTTGTAGGTACGCTCGGGAATGGCTCCCGCGCGGCGCCCCTCTTCGAAGCGCGCATGCCAACGGTCCCGCCCACGCAGCACGGTCGCTGTATCGTCTCGAACTCCTACAAGTCGTTCGAACAGATAGGCAACCAAGCGCAGGATTCTCTCCAAGGGCCAAAAGAGAATCCGTGATAAAAGTATCAGCGGAAGCGCGATGGGCAGCAAGCCATGGGGGCGCCGACGGAACACTTCCTTGGGCAAGACCTCGGCCAAGAGAAACGCAATAGGCGTCAGCCAGAGTCCCACTGAGAGCGTGGCCCAAGTGGCGGACATGCCCAGCCTGAGACCCAGGGCCCCTCCCAGACGAGTCGCCAACTCCAATGCTAGATTGTTCCCGATGAGAATCACGATCAGGAGTGCCGCATCATCCTTGGAAAGCCAACGGGTCAAGCGCGCGGAGCGATGACCCCGTTCCGCTTCCAAATCCAATTGGACCCGGGAGAGCGTGTACAACGCGGTCTCGGATCCGGAATACATGGCGCTGGCTGCAATGCACAGGCAAAGGGCGAGAATCAACCAAAGCTCAATCATGGCAAATCACCCAATATTTGGTCCTCGAGGAACAGGTCCACCGTGATCACGCGTCGGCCCCGCACTTCATGGATCTCGCCCATCAAGCCGGCACCGAGTTCGATTTGCTCCCCGGTCTTGGGCAAGCGTCCGAGCAATGCCAGGATGTAACCGCCCAAGGTTTCAAAAGCACTGGGCACTACCTGCAACCCCATGGTTTCGTTCCATTCGCGAATCGAAAGGTCACCGGACACGCGATAGCGCCCTTCTCCCATCGGAATCACCTCGCGTACGGTTTCCTCCCCTTCGGTTCGCAAGTCCCCCACGACCTCCTCGAACAAATCCTCCAAACTCACCACTCCGGCCGTACCGCCCCATTCGTCCACGACCACCGCTTCCGCGGAGCGCGCTTTGCGTAGCACGCTCATCATGGCTAGCACGGGAGCCACCTCGGGAACAAACGGTACCGGCAAGACCAATTGATCGAGGGGACGTTCAGATTGGGTGTATAGCGCCCGCAAGGAAACGGCACCCACCACCGAATCCATGTCGCCACGCACCACCGGCAGCCAGGTGAGACGTTGCCTACGCGCCTGCTCCACGATCCCCTTGTGTTCCTGGGAATCATCCTCCAGGTCCAGGGCCAACATATCCACACGGGGCGTCATGATCTCGCGTACGCGCAAGGTGGACAACTGGATGATTTCGCCGAGCAGGTCCGCCTCCGCGTGGGCCAGGGACCCCTCGGCTGCACTGTGCTCCAAAGCCATAGCAAGAGTCTCCACGGAGACTCCTTGTTCCCGCCGATCGCTCTCCCCCAAAACCCGCAAGCCCGCGTTGAGGAAAGAATTCACACCCGAACGCACGGGTTTCATGAGGCGCAAATACGGCACCCAAAACGGCGCGGTGAGCCGTGCCACCGCCTCGGGCTTACGCAGCGCCAGAGTTTTGGGCACGATTTCGCCACCGATCAGAAGCGCCACTAGGGCGGCAAAGCCTGACCAAAGACCCACGCCCGGCAAGGTGTGCGCTGCGAGTGCGAAGTAGAAAATATTGATGAACAGGTTGCCCGCCAAGAGTGAAACGAGCAATTCACGGGGCTCGCTCAGCAATCGATCCGCCTTGTCGCTACCCAATTGGCCGGGCTCCTTGGTGCCCAACGAAAAGAAAGCGGTCTCCGAAGCGCTAAACGCCGCGGAACACATCAGAAGAAGTAGGAGAAGAATCCAGTCGAAGGGCATCAGGGTGACTCAGCGGCCCCACTATATCCAGAAGGGGAAGGCTCCCGCCAGATGGGTAGGTGGATTCGTACGCAGAACCCGCTACCTGGAGAACTTTGAAACTCAACGCCGCCCCCGTGCCCATCAAGGGTTTGATGCACAAAGGACAAACCTAGCCCGGTTCCTTGCCCCACATCCTTGGTGCTGAAGAACGGGTCAGCCACCCGCGCCAGGGTTTCCGCATCGACCCCAGGGCCATCATCCTGCCAGGTCAGCATCAATCGATCTCCCCCCTGGGAGATGCGCAATTCTATGCAACCACCGCCCTCCGGATAGCGCTCCCCGAGGGCATGCAAGGCGTTCACCCAAAGATTCAACCAGCACTGAGCCAACTCATCCGCTTGGCCGTGAATCACGGGCAGGTCGCCGAAAAAGCCACTCCAATCGGGCGCGTAGCCCTCGGACACCTTTCCTTCACAATGCCATAGGACGCGAATATTCTGCTGCTTGAGGCGATGCAAAACCAATCCGAATGAAGCGCTCAGCGTTTCCTGAATCTGCACGGGCCCGGTCGCGCCACTGCGCGGAGCCAGCCGCAACACGGCGCCCACGATGTTTTGAACACGCCGCAAGCCATCGCCGACCAACTCCAGGTAACGGACGCGCTTCGCGACACTGGTTTCCGGACGCTGCAAGACCTCCACGGCATTGAGCATGCCACCGAGCGGATTGTTGATTTCATGGGCGATTCCGGCTGCGAGTTCCCCCGTGGCCGCCAATCGCTTTTGTGTCGTCGCCGCAGCCTCCGCCCGACGAACGGCGTCGGTAGCCACCTTCACTTCATGCCCCAGACGCGCACCAAATCCCTCCACCTCATCCGCCATCGAATTGAACTGGCGCATGAGGTGCCCCATTTCATCAGCCCGCCCCTCATGCTCGACCCGGGCTGAAAAATCTCCCTGGGCCACACGATCCGAAGCTGTGGTCAAACGCCGAATGGGCGCCAATAAAAGCCTGTCGGCGACCACATAGGTGATACCCGTCAGCAGCAGCACGGACCCCAAGAACCAGGGCCAAATGGACTGCATCCAACCGCCACCGCCGAGCAGTTGCTTTGACACCACCCAAGCGCCACCCCAGGGTCGACCATCGGTGGACTGGATCGGTTTCACGAGTCCCCGCCCCACCGGCACCACGCGCTGCTCGAGACTCGCAAGTCGAATGCCGTCTAGAATGTCATCCAAAGGAAACTGAATCCCACGATTTGCGCTTCCCACAGGGTTCAGAGATAAGGCCACCTTGCCCGCGCGGCCCGGATCGGTGGATTCGGGCAGGTGAACCACCATGGCATCGTCGAAGGCATCCCAACCGTGCCAGCCCAGCAACGCGCCCGACCATAGGGTGCCATCATCGCGCAAGTGGGTGCGCAGCTCCTGGGCTACCAACCCAAGATAGGTGTGCTGCAACTCAACCACGGACTTCTCCAAACGCGGAGTGGTCCACGCCGCGGCCAGGGTGAAGACCCCCAGGTTGGCCAAGGCGACCGCCAAGACCAACGTGAATCGCAGGGGGACTTTCATCGCCTTTTGCCTAGTGGATGCACCGCGACTACGCCCCCTCAATCGAGTTCATGATCTCCATGAGCGGCATGAAGAGCGCCACAACAATGAAGCCAACGAGAACCGCCATGACCACGACGAGCAGCGGCTCGAGTAGCTTCAGAAAGTTCTCGGTGCGGCGGTCGAATCGCTTTTCATAGGCGTTGGCGACCTTGATCAACATATTGTCGAGTTCACCGGTTTCCTCGCCCACGTCCACCATGTTGACGACCACATCGTCGAAGAGTCCGGACTCGCCCATCGGGCGTGCAAGCCCCTCGCCTTCGCGCACGGTCTTACGGATTTCTTCCACGGCTTCGACCATGACTTCGTTGGAGGATGTGTCGCGCACAATCTCCAAGGAATCCAAGTGCGGAACACCGGCTTGCACCAGCGTGCCGAAAGTGCGACCGAAGGCACCGATCAGCTGATCGCGC
>JBLFXY010000025.1:0-20251 GCA_047611645.1 Glaciecola sp. | reverse complement strand
AGCGGACCAGGCAAAGCCTTCTTCTTTGCTCAAGGGCGAGTGACAGCGACCCCCTTAGGGGTCTCGCGGGGCCTGCTGATGGGGGCAAGGGCAAGCGGGGGCCCGCATTGTGAGTTTCGTTTTGTGGTGGGGTGGGCCTTGGCGGGCTCCTCCTGGCGAGCCTAGTTTTCAAGCCATTTGCAAGTCCAAGGCTGCCAGCACTAAAGGGCCGTGCAGGAACCCGAAATTGGGCATTCACGTTCTGGGACTGGGCCGGATTGCGGTTATCATGGTGGCCTAAAGTTCGGTCCGGGGAATCACTCTCAAGGCCGGGCATTCGTCGCTGATTTCTTTCGGCGCCTTTATCCCTTTTGCCTGCGCTCCTATGCTGACCTTTAGCCTCGCGTGTGCCCTGACCTTGGGTTCATTCGGTTCTCTTCCGCAGACCGATCAAGCCCTTGACGCCGCCTATTACGATCTCGCCCATGACCGGGTCTCTGAAGCTATGGGAGGCCTTGCCGACCACGTGCGATTTGAGGTCTCCCGCTTAGCGGAATTGCCCGAGGAGGAAGCCCAGATAGCGGCCGACGAATTGGAGGTGGCGCTGATCGTTTTCGATCGCATCCAACAGACACTTAGCAACGACGGTGTTCGCATCGGTTTGGTCGGCGACATAGTAGTGCCTAAGAAATTTGGTTCGCTGTACGCGCGCTTGGCGTGGCTCAGCGACTCGGAGCTCGAACGCTTGGACCCGCTATTGGATTGGCAGGTCGTGGGTCCCTTCGACAACGAACGGGGGCGCGGCATGGTGCGCCCCACCGCGGCGGAAAAGGAACCTACCGAAGCCTCTTACGTGGGCAAGGTACGCTACGTTGCGTGGCGTGATCTTCCCTCCGTCACTCCGCGCGGTGGCGTGGTGCGCCTGGGCGTGTTGGCTAAGCCAGAACAGCAGGCTGCTGTGCTCACGCGCACATGGATTCATTCGGACGAAGCCGAAACCTTGCACCTGATGGTCGGCGCCACCGAAGAGTTGCGGATTTGGCTGGGTGGTGAAGCCATCTACGAAGCCCTAGGCGAGCACGCTTTTGGCTTCGATGCGCACACCGTGCCCTTGCGGTTGAAAGGGGGTTGGAACGAGTTGGTCTTTAAGGTGGGCAGCCACGAGGGCAGTCCTTATTTCCAGGCGCGCTTGGTCGAAGCTGATTCCGGAGCTCCGGTGAAGCGCGATTGCAGCGCACATGCACCCGAGGGAGTCGAACCACTTAAGCTCGCAAGCCCCGGTCGCCGCATCAAGGAGCCCGTGGCTGCCGTGCGCGCTGGAGCTTGGCGTCGCTACGCCCAAGCCGAGGGCGCCGAGGCCTCCTTCCGCCTGGCCCTCATTTTGAACGACGCCCAACCGGTTCCGCGCAGTGAGCGCGCTGGCAGCGAGGCTGCGGAAGCGGCCCACCAGGGCGATGACAGCAGCTTGCGCTATCACATCCTGGCCATTGAAACCTCCCGAGAAATGGGGGCTTCGGCTGTGGAAGAGGACATCAACCCGTACCTCACCGCGCTGGATTTGGCGCTGGAGCACCATGGAGACTTGCCTTGGTTGCTGCGCAAGCGCGCGCGGCATGCGATACAAATGCAGGGCTCTGCCCAAATGGCCTTGGCTTGGATCGAGCGCGCAGTTGCGGCCAATCCCCAGTCCTTCCTCGTTCGCAGGGATCACGCTTGGATCGTGAGCAGCCTGGGCTTGGGCGCACGCGCGCAGGCCATGAATCGGAAGTGGGTCCGGGATCCGGCCACCCGCGTCTGGGCCGGCGTCGCCTCGAACCTGACGGGGCTCTTGCCGCTCGGCTCCAAGGAGCGCGCTGAGTGGTTGAAGGCCGGAGTGGCCGCAGGCAACCGCAACATGATTCGCCAGCAGCACGCGGAGAATCGTTTGGCCAATCAAGATGCGAGCGCCCAGGCCTATCTGGACGAGCTGGCAGACATTCGCGTGCTCGCCCCTTGGAGCACAGCAGAAGGCATGAGCACGGTGCGCATGCTGCAGTCTGCAGGGCACTTAGCCGAGGCCCGTGCGCTCCTGATGGAGCTGCTTGAATTCTCCCCGGACGATGCCGCCATGCACTCTTTGCTGGCACGTGTCGCGTGGGCCTCAGGAGATGTGGAGCGCGCTGTGATCAGCTTGGAACGTTCCCTGGAGTTAGACTTCGGACGCGAGGAAGAACGTCGCTTGCTGCAATACTTGCAAGCGGGCAAGACCACGGCATTCCACGAGGAATTCATCGAGCCCCTGGCGGACATTCTGCAACGTCGCGAGCTGGACGAACCGCTCGGCACCGATGCAGGTGGCCGGGAAGTCCTCTTGCGTCGCGTGGTCACTAAAGTGAACCCGGATGGCACGACCCAGGTGTATCACCGCGAAGTCCAGCGCGTTTTGACCGAAGCGGGTGCCCGCCAGCTCGACCAACGCGGTTTCCGCGGCTGGCCGGGTGAGCAGGAGGTTCGCATTCTGGAAGCGAGCGTGACGCACGCCGACGGCCGCATCGCTTTTGCGGAGACCGGATCGACGGGTCGCCGAGGGTACGTGGCCGTGGACTTCCCGCCGCTTGACGTGGGGGACGTGGTGGACTTGCAATGGCGCAACGACACGCTCAAAACCGGCGTTTTCGGCAACTATTTCGGCATGAGCGAGTCCATGACGCCGAGCGACAGTTTGTACGTGCGCGAAAGCGAAGTGATCCTGTTGGCTCCGAAGTCCTTTCCGCTCTACCTACACCAGCGCAACTTCACCGGCCAGTCCGAGGAAATCGCGCGCGAAGACGATCAGAACATGTGGCGTTGGCGTTTGGAGGATCAGCGACCCGTGCGCCAGGAAGGGTTGATGCCCCCGGCGCAGGAACGCGTCGCGCAAATTCAGGCCTCGTCCTTCGCCTCCTGGGCGGACTTTGGAACCTGGTGGTGGAACCTGATCCGCGAGGAGCTACGCCCTTCGCCGGAGATCATCGAAAAGGTGGCCGAGTTGATCCAGGGCGCGGAAACGCCCATGGACAAGCTGCGCGCGATCTACAACTTCGTGGTCACCGATATCCGCTACAACGCTTGGGAATTCGGCGTGCACGGGTACGAACCTTATAGCGCCGCGGTCATTTACAGCCGTGGATTCGGCGACTGCAAAGACAAGGCTATTCTGCTCAAGGTCATGCTCGCCGAGGCGGACATTGAAGCTTGGCCCGTGCTGATCCTCAGTGAAGGCCGACGCTTCGAAGAGGACCACGAGCTGGCCATGGTCAGTCATTTCAACCACTGCATCGCGTTCGTTCCCGAGCAAGAGGGCATCCCGGAGATGTTCATTGACGGAACGGCGCGCTTGCACAATCTGGAAACTTTGCCCGCTTCCGACGCTGGAGCGCGCGTCTTGGTCGTTCGTGGCGACGGGGTCGAGAACCGTCGCATCCGCTTCCCCGGTGGACAGGAGAACCGCTTGGAGCAAGAGTTCCAGGTGGACCTGACCGGCGATGCGGGTCCCAAAGTCAAGGTTGTGCGACGCGTGACCGGACGCTATGGGGTGGGGGATCGTCACCGCTTCAACGGAAGTGACGAAGAGCGTGCGGAACAGGCTGAGCGTTTCCTCTCGGGATTGTTTGGATCCTTGGAGGGCGAAGTGCAAAGTTCCTGGAGCGATGTGGAAGATCTGAACACCCCCATGGAGAGCACCTATGAGGTCGGCGTGGAAAGCATTACGCGTCCCACGGAACAGGGTTTCGAATTGCAGGTAACCTTCGACGCGCTCAATCTGCTGCGCGGTGTGGCCAGTGAAAGCGAGCGTGCGAGCGACCTTTTGCTCGACGTTCCGTGGAGCCGCAAAACGGTCATCGACTACAAGCTGGGCGAGGGCGCCGGTCTGACGAAGTTACCCGAAACGGTCAGCGTGGAAACCGCCGAAGCCGTCTACACACGCAAGATCGCGCCCACGGATGAAGGCGTCCGTGTCACCGAGTACTTTGAACTGAAAACACACCGCATCTCGAAAGAGAGCTACGCCGAGTTCCGCGAACTGTGCCGCAAGGTGGACAGCTCCCAGGTGGACTCCATCGAAGTTGAGGTGAAGCAATGAACACTCTAATCGCCAAAATCCTGTGCCTGACCGCAGGATGCTGGGCCCTCGCGCCCGCACTATTCGCCCAGGAGCTCACCGCCGAATACGTGGTGTCCGTGGAGTACTTGGACGATCGCGCGCCCCTGTTGAAATTCGAGGAAGGCTTGCGCTTGTTGGCCGCCGATCCGAATCACAATTTGGTGGTGGACCTGATCGAAGCCATGGGCGACATGCCCAATGGCGGCGATTTGGAATCGATGATCAATGAGCTGAGCCTGCTGCGCACCAAGGTGACCAGTGCCTCCGCACGATTGCTCATCGGCGATTGGCTACGCGATTTGGAATGGAAATCCAGCGCTTCGGGGTTGCCCCTGAATCTGGGTGAGGATTTGTATAGCGATTGGTTCCGCCAGTTTTGGTGGATGGGCCCTCTGGGCTCTTTGACCGATCCCGAACCCATGTGGAGCCAAGCGGATGCCGGCAATGATCCCGAACAGGGCTTGAAGGCCAGCTACCTTTCCAGCTGGGGTACGAAACTGGACTGGACTGCGTTGGAGCGCGCGCCGCGCCGCTCCAGTATCCCCGGCGACAACCAGCCCTACCTTTCCGGCGGTTTGGTGCACTTTCTGTCGGGTGCGCGCCTCGCGCAAGGTCGTGGTTGGCTAGAGCTTCAATCGGGCCAGTCGGTGCGTGTCGTGTGGAACGGCAAAACCATCCTGTTCCGTAAGCAAGGCGGCATGTCCCAAGTGGGCCGAAGCTTCCGCCTGCCGGTGCACTTTAAAGAAGGTGTCAACTCCTTGTTGCTGGTGAGCGATGGCTCCCAGTGGATGGATGTGGCCGTGCGTTTGCTCTCAGAATCGAATGCCGCCATCAACCCGGGCACTGTCACTCTGGACGAGCTTCTGGCCTTGGATACGAAAACCGGTGAGGCGAGCGAATTGCCCGCATGGGGCAAGATGTTCGTGGACTGGCGCTGGCCCTTGGAAGAGGGACCTTTTGAGCAGGTCTTGAAGGCCATGCGCCACAGCCAAAATGGTCGGCCTGACTTGGCTCTGGGCGTTCCCGCTCCGGATGATGCCAAGGCCCTGCTCGCTTGGCGTCGCATGGCCCACGGCGTGCTTGGCGCGGCCGGTTCATACCTGCCCGATGAGGTTGTGCGCGAGCGTCGCTTGGCGTTGGAGCAGGCCTTGATCGAGAATGGCGGATTGGGATTGTCCGTGGCGACCCGGCGACTGAGTCGGCTCGTGGAAGAGGACAAAGCCATCGAGGCTGCGACCGATCTGGTCGCCATGCGCGAACGCTATGGGGTGCACCCAGCCTTGGATTGGGTCTCGCTTCTCATCGCGGGGAGTCTCGACGAAGAGGGAACTCTACTGCGCAAGGCATTGGAGGATGCTTGCGACGCTTGGCCCGCGGATTCTGCACTGCGAGGAAGTTTGGCGGAGAACCTGGCTAGCGCGGGCAGCCGCGTGCAGGCCCTCGAAAACGCTTTGACGGCCATACGTTTGGGCAGTGGCAGCGGCGGTGTGTTGAACGTGGCCGTACAGGGCCTTGCGGCTCGCCCGGTCGACGATAGACGGGACTGGCTGCTCGGCGTACTCGAACGTCGCGTGGCCTTGTATCCCTCCAATTGGAACTGGGAAACTCAACTACAGAACGCTTTGAAGTCCTTCGGAATGGAGGACTTGGCCCTAAACCGCAAGCTGGTGCATGCTCAAAAGTACCCCGCGGATTTCGGTGCTTGGCAGCGGCTGGTGAATGGTTACATGGAAGGCGGCGCTTCCTTCGGAGATCCCGCTTTTGATAAGGCTTTGGCCCATTTGGAGCGGATGGAGCCTGCCCAGGGTTTGGTGCTCGCCGAGCGTCGCGTGGCTGGACAACCGGTTTCAGCAGATGCGTTCTTTGCAGCATTCGCGCCCGATGAAGCCTCTGCTTGGCAGGCTGCCGAAGATCTGACCAACGCTTCCACGGTGGAGGTTTTGGATTCGGGCATGGTTTACCTGACCCCCGATGGGTCCGCCCTGGGCCGCGTGCATACCGTGACGTTGGCTTTGGATCGCAAGGGCACTGAGGACTTGCACGAAGTCCCCGCCTCGGGCACGCCCCTGGCCGCGCGCGTGCGCAAAACGGACGGCACCACCCGCGAGCCGGTGATGGTGGAAGGTTCCTGGGTCATGCCCTCGCTCGATGCCGGCGATGCCGTCGAATTGAAGTTCGAATGGAGCACCAAGGGGACCTGGGGTGCGCCCGCTTCCTTAAGCGAGTGGCGTTTTGCTTCCTTCGATCGTCCTTTCGGTTTGAGCCGCTATGTCGTATTCGTGCCCCCGGGTTTGAATGTGGAGCTGCGCAGCAAACACTTCGTCGGCAGTCATGTGACCGAGCAGTGGGGTGGAGGAACCGTGCACGTCTTGACCGCGGAGCACACGCCTCGCCAAGAGGCGGAGCCGATGATGCCTTCCTTTGTGGAAATTCTGCCTAGCGTGCAATTCTCGACGGATAAGGACCTGACCGCTCCCGAGCAAAGCTGGCGTCAAACGGCGCAAACTGTTGAGGATTTGCCCCTTGAGTTGGGCCAAGCGCTCGACGTTTGGATCGCCGCATTGGAGCCGGACGCTAGTGCGGGAGACAAGGCCCGCGTGCTGTACGACCGACTCGCGAATCGCTTGGTGGACTTCGGTGGCAGCGCTGCTGTGGGCGAGGTGTGGTTCAGTAAGCGTGGTCAACCGATCCTGCTGTACGGTGCCCTGTTGCGCCGCGCGGGTATCGATTTTGAGTGGGCTTTGTTCGAGAAAGGCGTCTCTCCGGAGATCGATCCCGAACCCATGGCGCTCTTTAAGAACCAAGGTAGTTACAACAAGCCCGTGATTCGAATTCAGGATGGCGAACAGGTGATTTGGCAGGTGCCGCCTAGCAGCAAGGGAATGGCGTTTGGCACGATCCCGGACAGTATGGCGGGTGCCAAGGTACTTGTCTTGCAGGAAGAGGGAACTCGTTTCGAGGAACTCTCCCGCGATCAGCTCCAGGAATCTTGGGACACGGAATTGGACTTAAACTGGACCGTGGGCGCCGATGGAAAAGCCAGCTTGCGTGGTACCTGGGCTGTGACCACGGCCAATGGCGCCAATCTACGACGTCAATTGGCCCAGGCGGCCGAGGCTCAACGCGATGGGTTTGTGCGCCGCTATGTGCCTAGCTTTGTGCCCGGCTTGGACCTAGGAAACTATGAACTCCTGGACCTGCAAAGCGCAGGAGCGCCGTTCCGGCTTTCCTTTGAAGGCACGCGGCCGGACTTTGTGGAGAGTACCGAGCGCGGTCAAAAAATCGATCTGCGCTTACCGGACACCGGGCTATCCACAGGTCTGGGCCCTAGCCAGCGCATTTGGCCGCTGGCGGCGCGCATGTCCAACCGCATGCGTTTGAAAGTCACTGTGACCTATCCCGAGGATTGGACCGTCTTCGCTGGCCCCCAGGCCTTCTCCGAGGAGCGCCAGGGCTACCGTCATACGGTACACGTGGATAGCGGGGGAAATACCTGGTCCTTGGAGCGTATTTTCGAGTTGCGTGGGCTGCTGCTGGAAGCGGATGAAATGCCGAGCTTCTTGGAGCGTGCTGCGGAACTGGAGCGCGAGGAGAGTCGTCCCTTGGAAATGAAGGGACCGGAGAAAGCCCTAGATGTGGCTCCCGAAAAGGTGCAGGAGGCGCAGGAAGCACCTGAGGAGCCCGAAGCGCCTGAAGCGCCTGAAGCGCCTGAAGCGCCTGAGCAGGTAGCGCAACCGGAGTCCAGCGAACCCGAGTCCACGGATGTCCCGTCCCCCGAAGGCAAGGGACCCGAGGATTCCGACGGTTGAATAAAAACCCGCAGTGAAACGTGGGGTTTGGACCCCACATTGCACCCGATTTCGTGCTAATTAAGGGGGCGCGCTCTGCCATGCAGGGCGCGCCTTCTTAACCTCCGGATCCCAACCCACAGACTCGATGCCCATACTGACACTCACCGACAGCGGCGACACTTTCGAAGTTCCCGCTGGAACCTACCTGCTCGACTACGCCCAGACCAATGGCCTCAACATCCCCTTCGGATGCACGATGGGCTCCTGCGGCACTTGTGGAGTGCTCGTCGAAAAGGGCATGGGAAACCTGAACGAGATTTCAGACGACGAGCAGGACGGTATCGAGTTGCTCGGCGCTGAAGACTCGCGCCTTTGTTGCCAATTGGTGATCAATGGCGATGTGTCGATGAAGGCTCTGTAGCACTCGTTCCCGGGCGAATGTGTTTGGGATGGGGCCGTGGATGGGCCCGCAAGAGTTCTATTTTCTTGGCGAAGCCAAGTGCGCAGCACCTCTAGATTGGCTTTCGGCTAACTCTGCAGGTGTTGCGTTGCGTTGAGCCTGCGCGCTCTGCGTTCCTGCGTATTTTATTAAGCGGAGCATTGGCTTTCTCCGAACAGGAACGCACCACGAAACCGAAGTCGGCATTTCCAACGCAGGAATCACTCCAGCGGCTCGCCCAACTTATCTGCGAGGGTCTTTAGTTGCTGTTCCAAACGTGCGACGCGTTCTTCGAGGGGGCTGTGTGTGCTTGTTGGGGCAGGAGCTGGTTGAGGGGCGCTGGAACCAGCGGTGGGCCGGGGATGGTTTGCTGGGGTGGTGGGGTTGAGTTCGGTGGTGGGGGCCAGGGTTTGTTTGTAGAGGGTGACGCGGGAGCCGTGGCCGGCTGGCACTAGGACCGCCATGTTGTTGGAGAGCAAGTCGGCCAGGGCATTGTCGAGGTCCTCGGGCGTGGCGATGCTGCGCATGCGGTTGGCGTGGGTGCGTAGTGCGGAGGCCGACTGGGGGCCGCGCAGGAGGAGTTCGGCCAGTACGGCCAGGCTGGGCTCGCTTAGGCTGTAGTGTTCCTTGGCGCTGTGGTGCCAGCGTTCCACGCGGCTGCCCACCGGGATGGTGCCACCGGCGACCTGTTTCATGCGCAGGCCTTGCAGGGTGATCATGACCTCGGCTTCGGTCAGGTCGAGCACCGGGTTGCGGCAGGACTTCTGATTGCAAGCATTGGTGGTGGCGTTGAGGGTCAGCGGGTATTGGTCGGGAGTCGTGAAGGCTTTCTCGATCAAGACACCGACCACGCGGGCTTCGTGGGGGGAAAGGTGTGCGTCCATGGGTTCAATGTACCTACTGTGGCTCGTGCGCGCACATCCGGGTTTGGCGGGGCGACAGTGACTCGCGCAAATGGTATTCTGCCGGTCCCGGAGGGCACTTTTGAGGCGCTCTCGGGTCCAGTTTATGAATTCCAACGACGAGCGACCCGACCCGGGCAATCCGTACAGCACACCCCAAAGCGGGGTGGAGCGCAAAGTGGACTTGGGGCAGGTCCCCTTGGCCAGTCTCACGCAGCGTTTGGGTGCAGCCCTCTTGGATGGCGCCCTGATGTGGATGTGTTTGCTGGGACCTGCCATGGTCTCGGGCGACTTGGGCTTTTTGCTCGAAGGTCTGCAGTCCGAAGATCCCGAACAATTGAATGCAGCCTTGGGCGGTGGCGGCTACACGGCCACACCGATTTTGCTTATGACCTTGGCGATTTTCAACTTGGTGCTTTTGTACCGGGATGGGCAAACGATCGGCAAGCGCATGCTCGGTACGCGCATCGTGCGGGTCTCGGGGCAGCGCGCCGTGTTCCTGCGCATCATAGGCTTGCGGGTCTTGGTGCCCGGAGTGATCTACATGTTGCCCTTCGTAGGTGTCCTGCTCATGTTTTTTGGGCATGCAGCCATCCTGTTGAACCAGCGGCGCTGTTTGCATGATTACATCGCCGACACCAAAGTGGTCACGGGTTGAAGCTCGACACCCGCAGGCAGGTGGAGACTCCTGAGGGCTTGGCTTTGGGCTTGCGCTTGGCTGGTGTGCTTCCGCGCGCTTGTGCTTTGATTCTGGATACGCTGCTTCGAATCGGGTTCTACATGGTGATGTTCGCCGTTCTTTCGTGGTTCGACATCATGGGGCAAGCCATCTTCACCTTGCTGGTTTTCTGCGCCGAATGGTTTTACTACGTGTTTTTCGAGGTACTGTTCCGCGGGGTCACCCCGGGCAAGTACTGGGTCGGACTGCGTGTATTGCATGACGATGGAACGCCGGTGGGATGGAATGCATCCCTTGTGCGAAACTTCATGCGCGCTGTGGACTTCCTGCCCTTTCTCTATGGCTTCGGAGTGCTGAGTTCGATGTGCAGTCCTTCGTTTCGCCGACTTGGGGATTGGGCCGCGGGCACCGTGGTCGTGCACGATACCCAGCGCAAGCGTCGGAAGCGGTTTCGGAAAGAGAAGCCCAAGAGTGCGGCTCGCCCCACCCGGGCTGGGCCGTCCATTCGTCCTGTTCCGCCGCCGTTGGTGCTGGATCGCGATGAGCAGGGTGCGCTTCTGGCCTTCTCTAGCCGTCGCGACCAATGGAGTCGGGAGCGCTCGGAGGAGCTGGCGAACTTGCTCGAGTCGGTCACTGCGCTTTCGGGTCCGGAAGGGCTGGAACGCACTCTCGGATACGGCGCTTGGTTGGAGGAGGAGTCTTGAAGCAGGGTAGATTTGAAGCGAGTCGCCGTCCTGTATGGCAGGCGTATGAAAGGGAACTGGAGCGCGATTTACGCGCTGGTTGGCGCTTTCGTCGGCGCCAGAGCGATCAGGTTGCCAGCGAGGATTCCGGACCAGGCGACCTCCCGAGTTTGTACCGGGAGGTGTCGCGCGACTTGGCCTTGGCTCGCGATCGGGCCTACAGCACGGGCTTGCAGGATGAGTTGAACGAGTGGGTCCTGCGCGGACACCAGGAGCTGTACCGTGCGCAGCGCTCCCAATGGAGCGACGTTTTTTACTTTCTGGCATTTGGCTTTCCTATCCTGTTGCGCCAACGCTCCCAGCGGTTTTTCTTTTGCACGGCGGCCTTTTGCATTCCGTTCTTCCTCATGTGGTGGGCGGGTAGCGTGGCCCCGGAATGGGTTTTGGGCTTGGTGCCCGCGTCCACCATGCAGGGTATGAATGAGATGTATGGCGATCCCGACGGCCTGCAAGGTCGTAGCGCGGAGGCCGGATTTTCGGCGTTTGCTTTCTACATTCGAAACAATGTGGGCATCGACTTTCGCATCTTTGCGGGAGGGATCTTGGCCGGTGTGGGATCCCTATTTTTCCTGGGCTTCAATGCCTTCTTTTTGGGCGCGGTGTTTGGGTACATCCACCTCGCTGGGCACAACGACAACTTTCTGCCGTTTGTGGCGGGCCACGGGGCTTTTGAAATCACGGGCTTGTGGGTCTCCGCCCTGGCCGGTTTGGAAGTGGGCATGGCCTGGATTGCGCCCGGTGGCAAGACGCGGCGCTATGCCCTGGTGGAGGGAGCGCGCAACGGATTGAAACTTTTGGGGGGGGCGACCGCGTTGACCGCGCTCGCCGCGGTGGTGGAAGGCTTCTGGTCTCCCAGCTCGGCAGCGCCTATCGTTAAGTATTGGGTCGGCGGTCTGCTGTGGGTGCTGACCGCTTTGTATTTGATCTTCGCCGGGAGGTCCCGTGAGGCTTGAGGATTACGTAATCGAGGCGCGCAAGCGCACGGATTGGGAGGTCATGGACCTTGGCACTCTGCTGCTACAGAAAAATCTGGGCAGCATTCTGCGTAGCGGCATGTTGATCGCGATTCCGATTTTGGCGGTGATGGTCGCTCTGGTGATTACGGTTGGTTTCTTCTGGGGTTACCTCTTTCTGTGGTTGATGCGACCCTTGTACGGCCGCGTGACCCTGTTCGTGCTTTCGCGTGCGGTGTTTGCGAGCCATCCTTCGCCACGCGACATCGCGCGCGCCTTGCCCGGTTTCCTTTCTCATGGACTTTGGGCTGCCGTACTGATTAGTCCCTGGACACTATCCAGGGTCATCGCTGAGCCGGTGCTGTTGCTCGAGGGCTTGCGCGGGAAAGAGTTGCGCAAACGCTCTCAGGTTTTGCTGGGAGAGGGAGTGCGTGGGGCGGTTTGGTGGGGGGCGGTATCTGTCGGGTTGGTGCAAGCCTCCATCCTGGTGGGCACCTTGGTGCTCTTGTACGGTTTCGTGCCTGAGGGCGTGGTCGAGTGGAGTCCGGGAATGCTGTCGGACAATCCTTCCGCATTGCTGGCATGGGCTGCCTTGCTCTGCTTAGCCTTGAGTTTTGCATTGGTGGAACCGCTCTGGGTGGCGATCGGCTTTGCCATGTACCTCAACCGTCGTTCGGATCTGGAGGGTTGGGACGTGGAATTGGTCTTCCGCCGTTTGGCACAGCGCGCCAGCCAGGGCATTCGGCTCTCGGGCCTTTCGATACTCGGGGTGTTGGCGTGCTGGCCGTCACGACTCCTGGGTCAAGGCGAGGTAGCGGAAACTGGATTGGTACCGCAGCGGCCGGTGGATGTGGTGTTCGCCAGCGAGGAATTCAAAACCACCATGGAAGTTCCCTTCAACAATATGGACTTCAATCCGCCCCACTGGTTGGGCGGTGCATTTGAACTTTTTGCATGGATCGCCGTCGGCGCCGTGACCGTGTGGCTTGTTTACAGTCTGATTCGATGGTCCATGGGGCTGGAAGCTCCGGCGCCCCGCATTAAAGAAGCCAAGTCAGTAGGTGCCCTTGAATTGGCGGGGTTGGACTTGCGTAGGGAATCTTTGCCGAAGGATGTCGTGGCAGAAGCGCGTGCCCTTTGGGGCGCTGGGCAAACCAAGGAAGCCCTCTCTCTCTTGTACCGAGGCTCCTTGGTTGTGCTGCGCGATGAGCACGGATTGTTCATTGAGGATGGGGACACGGAAGGGCGCTGCTTGAACAAGGTCGTCAAGCTAGGGGTCTTGGAACTCGGTACCTATTTTGGTGGTTTGACCGACCTTTGGACACGCTTGGCCTATGGTGGAGAAAGCCTGGATGAAGCGGCCTTTTCCGGTTTGGCGACAGGGTATGGACAACACTTCGGAGGCCGCCATTGAGAGATGTTTATCGAGTGTTGGGGATTGTCTTTCTCATACTCTGTAGCGGTTGTTCCGGTGAAACGGAGACCGAGGAAATTGAGGTGGGCTTCCGTGGGTTGGCAGCCAGGAATCCCTACTTAGGTGCCCAGCGTCTCGCGGAGGAGTTGGGTTACGAGGGGCGCGGCACAGGTCTGCTGTCCGCGCTGCCGCCGACCGATTGGGTCCTCTTGCTGCGCCCGGGCGTCATGACGGGTGGCGAGGACCAGGCCAAAGATCTGTTGCAGTGGGTCAAAGAAGGTGGGGATCTTTGGGTGGACCTGGAAGATTTCATCCTGGAGGAGGACCGCGCCACGACCGCTTCCGGTCCGGCGCAATGGGCCCTGTACAAACTGCTTCGAGAGCTCGATTTGAAGGTCGTTGGCAACGAAGGGGAGCCTCATGTCGAAGGTCTTCCGTCCACCCCTCATCTGCGTGTGCCTTGGCCCGAAACCGATGTGGTACTAAGCGATCCCTACAATCGGGCCTGGGAGCACTGGGGACGTTCAGGCCATGCGGCCATGGTCGACCTGCCTTGGGGCACTGGGGGCGTGCACTTTTTTGCAACCCTCAGTGGTTTCGACAACGAGCATCTGCGCGACGACAATTGGGCCGAACTTTTTGAGCACCTTTTGCTGCGCTCCGGTCCGGATCGGGCCACGCAAGGCATCCTCGTGGTGTACGGGGGTGGACGCAGTTTCCTGGCCCTATTGTGGCAGCATGGTTGGTACTTCCTGATCGCCATGGGTTTGCTCACGATCGTTTGGGTGTGGCGTGTTTCGCGTCGCTTCGGGCCCGTGCTCGAGGACCCCTCCTGGGATCCGGAAGGCGTGGGCATTGGCGGAGGCCGCGAGTTTGTCGAGCACATCGTGGCGGCGGGCCGCACGTATGAGCGCCGCGGGCAGCTGGACCGCTTGGTGAATGCGGCCGGCGAGCACGCGCGCACATGCACGCTGCACATGGATCCCGAGACCGCGCAGCCCAGCGTATCCGTATCGAACCCCGCCCAATTTCTAAGGAACATCAAAACCCTGCAAGCTTCCGCTGAACGCGGATCCGCAGAGCAGCTTTCAACGATCGCAAAACCGGAGCAAGACAATGACTGAAGAATACCCTGAAGAGATTTCTGCCAACGACGGCAAAGCACACGCCGAAGTGGCGGCGACCGCGCCCGAGTCGATGCATAGCGCGGCGCGCGATCGGGTTTTGGCCTTGCGGGCCGAGGTCCAAAAAGTCTTGATCGGCCAGGACGACGTGCTCGATCAAGTGCTCCTGTGCTTGCTCGCGGAAGGGCACGTGCTATTGGAAGGCGTTCCCGGTTTGGGCAAGACCCTGCTCGTGACCGCCATGGCGCGCGCCTTGCACGGCACCTATGCGCGTGTGCAATTCACGCCGGACTTGATGCCTTCCGACGTGACAGGGCATACGGTCTACGATTCGTCTTCGGGTGGTTTCCATCTCAAGCGCGGACCGGCTTTCACGAACTTCCTATTGGCCGACGAAATCAACCGGGCGCCGGCCCGGACGCAGGCGGCCTTGCTGGAGGTCATGCAGGAACGACAGATAACCATCGATGGGGAAACCCATCTCTTGGAGGCCCCGTTCATGACCTTTGCGACGCAAAACCCGATCGAGCAGGAGGGCACTTATCCCTTACCGGAAGCCCAGCTCGACCGATTTCTGATGAAAGTCACCATGGACTACCCGACCATGGAAGAGGAGCTGCGCGTAGTGAATCACGTGACAGAGGGTCGCACGGGCGGGGGGTTCTCCTTGGATGAAATCGAACCGGTGGCCGATCCAGCAGCGATCCTCCAGGCCCAGGCGGAGGTCGCGCGCCTGCGTGTCGCGACCCCCGTGGCCGAGTACGCCGTCAAACTCGCGCGCGCCACGCGCGACACTCCCGGGCTCACCTTCGGCGCGGGTCCGCGCGGCGCCATCGCCCTGGTTCGCACGGCGCGCGCCCACGCGTATATGCAAGGCCGATCCTATGTGGTGCCCGACGACCTGCAGCGCATTGCGATTCCCGCCCTGCGCCACCGTGTGATGCCCGCCCCGGAGCTGGCCCTGGAGGGACGCGGCGCCGATCAAATTCTGGGCGAGGTTCTCGACCGCGTGCCCGCACCCCGCAGCTAGAACATGCGTCCCGGACCCAACCTCATACGCGCCCTGGTAATCATGGCGGTCGCGACCTTCCTGGTGGCGGGGGTGATCTATGCCTGGCCCGTGAATGCGGTTTGGCTATTGCCAGGATTGGGCGCGGTGTGCGTGGCGCTCTTGACCCTTGTTGCGCTGGAGGCTTTGCTGCCGGGGTGGAAACGTATTCCTAAGGTCGAACGCACAGGGCCCTCCACTTTTGCATTGGGCAAGACCCAGGAGCTGCAAGTTTATTTGGAATGCCAATCGCGACGTGCACAGAATGTAGAGGTTTGGGAGGACGTTCCGACCCACTCCACTTGCGAAGGGTTGCCGATCGTCTGCCGATTGGAACCGGGCTTACAGCAAGCCCGCGGCTATCGATTGAGATTCGATCGGCGCGGCGACACGCCCTTGGGCCTCTTGCACTTGCGCCTGAATTCGCCGTGGGGTTTTTGGCAGCGCGTTGTGCGTGTGGGGGAGCCGTGGAATGTGCGCGTGCATCCGGACTTCGCTCCTGTCGTGCGCTATTCCTTACTCGCGTTGCAAGGCCGCACTTCCGCCAGTGGTGTGCGCAGAAAACGCCGTCGTGGTACAGGACTCGACTTTCATCAGCTGCGCGACTTTCGGGAGGGCGACCTGCAGCGCTCCATCGATTGGAAGGCCACTTCGCGTCGCAACAAGCTGATCGTGCGCGAGTACCAGGAGGAGCGCGATCAACGCGTGGCATTCCTGGTGGACTGTGGTCAGCGCATGCGCGCGGTGGATCAAGGCCTTCCGCTCTTGGATCATTGCCTCAACGCGTTGTTGCTCGTGGCCTACGTGGCGTTGCGCCAAGGGGATAGCGTGGCCATTGGTTCCTTTGGTGGCCAAAACACATGGATGCCGCCGGTCAAGGGCACGGGCGGCATGCCCGCGGTGCTGAGCGCCGTCTACAACTTTCAGGCCACGCGTCAGGTCTCCGACTTTGAGGGGGCCGCACGCCTCTTATTACGACGTCAGCAACGGCGCTCGATGGTCGTAATCTTGAGTCACTTGCGGCCTGAGGATCGTGATGATTTGGTCGCGTCCAGCAACTTGCTCAGCAAGCGGCACCTGGTGTTGGTTGCCAGCCTACGCGAGCGCAGCGTGGACGCGATTTTGGACAAGCCAGTGAAGAGCCATGAGGACGCCCTCAATTACGCTTCCGCCTGCCTGTATGTGGAGCAGCGCAGTGCTTTGATCCGCGAACTGCGTGCGCTGGGGATCCAAGCCCTCGATCTTCTGCCCGAGGAGTTGCCCGTGGCCCTAGCGAGTGAGTACTTGGACGTGAAAGCAGCAGGGCGCCTGTAACACACCCCGTTTGGAAAGTCAGGCAGGATTGGTGGTGTGCGGATACGATGGATCGTGATGAAATTGAACAGCATGGGCTCCAGCCGCTTCCGCCTTGTGATGATCCTCGTAGTGGGGGCATTGGCGACGCGCAATTTGCAAGCCGCGCCGCAGGCGCTTGTTAGCGAATTTTGTTCACCAGCAGTCAGCGCCAATCTGGTTTCACATCCGGGTGCCAGTGCCTTAGCCCAAGCGATGACTTCGCAGGGACAGCGATCAAATTTTGTCGAGGACCGGGTCTCCTCGGCGTTGCCCAAGATTCGGCTCTATCTGCTCTGGGGTCAATCCCACATGGGCGGCGCGCAATTGTCTTCCGGCAAGATTTCAGATCTGTCGAGCCCCGTTCCCTATTGGGGAGTTCTGGATGCGGCCGGACACTATCAAGCGGTTCGCGATTGCTACATCTTCGATAAAGGGATGCGCTCGAATCCCCTGGATTCGAACCAGCAAGACATGCATCCGGGGCACTTGGGAGAGCTCGCTGGCTTGCAGGATTTGACCGTGGGGCATACTTGGTTGGCCGTGCCTCCGGTCAGTCCCAACAACACGCACCAGCACGGAAACAACAACTACCCGTGGCTGCACGATCACCAGGTACCCGATCCGTTGGTGGGGCCTGAGACAGCATTCGCTCAACGCATTCAGGAGGCGACCGGCGACATCGTGGTGGTCGTTAAGATGGTGGTGGGTGGGGCCAATGTGGTGAATCGTGATGTGGTGGTCGTCGCACCTTCGACTTGCAATTGGCCGGTGCGTTCGATCGCACCTTCGTATTACTCGCGCTCAACCCGTGCCGATGGCTACTACCAGCTCATGCTGGACAGTTATTGGCAGGAGGCGATCGCGCTAGCCCGTCAATTGCCCGAACATGTGCAGGGGGGATATCCGTTGGTTGTGGGCGGCGTCGCTTCCTTGATCGGCACTTCGGATTCCCGCTGCGTGTATGTGGAGGACTTCCGGGAACATTACTTCTACATGATTAGCGATTTGCGTGCGGACATGGGTGTGCCTTCTGCCGGGGGTGTGCCGTACTTGGTTGTGCAGTCGCCGTTGAGTGCGGGCACCTATGTGCGTGATACGGCGCGCAACATGCCGGCTATTTTTGGTGGTCCGGTGGGCACGCTCGACAGTTCCTTGTTCCTTCCGGCCATTGGACATGCCAGTGCGGATGGCACTTCGGACCTGGGCAGCGCTATGGCTGATTGGTTCTTGAACCTGAACCTTGTGCTGCAGGAATTGCCCTAGCGAGATGTTTGCGGTGGAGGCGGCTCACAGGTCGAATGCAGGCGTGGGGATGCTTGCGTTGGTTCTGACCCATTTGCACATTGTGGGGAAGCGCATCGTGATCACGTTTGGTGCGGGTCACAAGTACTGGTTCCTGGCGCAGCTGCGCGCTATGGAATCCGTGCAGCTGATGGACGTTACGCCTTATCTGCCGCCCGCTGATTGAGCGGGTTGGAGCCTGTAACTCACCGATTCAAATTCGGTTGCAGTTGTGTGCGGATCAGGGGACGCCGATGACTTCCATTTGAGGTGCGCTAAAGATGCCGGGGTGGCCGATATCGGTAATTCTGAGGATCACATCTCCTCTGGGGCCCGACTCCCTCAGTTCCCCGAGAATCCACTCTTGGAAGTCATAGTCCCCGTGGTCAAAGTAGTAGATGGCTCCGCCGACCGAAGTTTTGCCAGGGACGTGGAAGACGTGGGTGCGTGGAGGGCTGTTGTTCTCTGTGCCGGAAGGGTGAACGGCGGGTTCGCGAACCAGCAGGGCAAAGCGTAGTCGCGCATAGGCCCACTCCCACTTAAATGCGGCGGGGCGGAATGCGAGGGCTTTTTTATAGGCCTCGACCGCCTCGTCTTTTGAACCTTTCTGTTCCAGGTGCAGACCCGAGTAGAACCAGGCTTCGCACATGAGATCGTCGAGGGCAACGGCCTCGGTCTTGCGGCGTTCGACTTCTTGATTGGCGGCCGCCATGAAGTCCTGGGCCGTGCCATCGCCGGCCATGAATCGACCCAGTTGTAAATCCCAGGGGCTCAGATCTCCTGGGGGATGGGTTATGAAACGATTCAATTGTTCCAGGGCTTCGGCCTTCTGGTCGTCGGGGGCTAGAATCCACAACCAAAGGCGCGGATAGAGCGTGGGCCGACGTTCCCGTTGCAGGGCTTCGTTCAAGCGTTGGGCAGCTTTGTTTGGGTTTTCGAGCAGGCCCTCCAGGTATCCGAGCGAATTGTAGGCACCGTCGAAGGCCGCATATTGGGGCACTTCCAGCAGGCTCTCGTAGGTCGCGATGGCCGACACAAAGTCCCGCTCGCGTTGGTAGGACTCCGCGAGCTTGATACCCAGGTCCCAGGGGTTGTTTCCGTTGTCCGCGTAAAACGCCCGGTATTCCTTGCGCGCCTCTTCAAACAAAAACATCCGCATGCGACAGTCCGCGAGCCACAGGCGGGCCTTGTACTTTATGAAGCGCGCCTCGCTGACCGCGGATTCATCGGCGTTGGCCTTGATCGTTTGGCTCGCCAGCCCGATGCATTTTTCGAAGTCCATGATCGCCAGATCGGGCGTAAGCAATCGCTGATGCGCCATGGCGCGCGCGTACCATGCCCACAGGTAGTCGGGTTGTTTTTCGACCGCCTGGTCGAAGCAACGCATGGCGATTTGATAGTTGGCTTTCCCGGCTTCTCGCAGGTCCCGGTTGTATCGATCCTCACCTAGCAGGACCTCCGCATGGCCCTTCCACCACAGCGCGTACGTGCTTTCCGGTTCCAGAGTCAAGGCCGCGGACAGGATATGACTGGCTGCCTGAACTTCGGGCTGCTGCTTGGCTGTGAGAAATGCGCGGTGCTCCCCCTCGTAGGCCGGTAGGTAGGTCCGAGCCTGATCTACCAACTCGGTGGCGGTGGGGCGGTCCTGGGGGAGGGCGATCAGGGCGAGGGGTAAAAGTAGGGTCGCTAGCATGTATCTAGCCTAACGCAGATCCCGACTATCGGTTCGAATTGAAGCGCGCTAGAATCCGGCCCATGGATGTGGTTCTTGTACAGCCGGAAATTCCCCACAACTCGGGGTGCGCGGGACGCTTGACGGCGGCTCTGGGCGTTCGTTTACACCTGGTCGAGCCTTTGGGCTTTTCCCTGGATGACCGTTATATGAAGCGCGCGGGGTTGGACTATTGGCCCATGGTGGATTTGCACTTGCATCCGGATTTGGCGTCGGCCTTGAGCCATTTGCAGGGCGGGTCCGAGCGGCCCCTGGCCGAGCGCTTGAAGTGGTTCAGTGCGCGCGGGGGAAAGTCCCTGTTTCAAACCGAATTCGCCGCGGATGATATTCTGCTGTTCGGGTCCGAGTCCAAGGGGCTGCCCATGGAGGCCGTCGATGCCGCTGGAGGCCAACGCGTGTACCTTCCGATCGCGAAAGGCGTGCGCAGTCTGAACCTGGCGAACACGGTGGCGGTAGGGTTGTACACGGCCATGGATCGCGCAGGCATGAACATGCCCAACAACGATGGGGAGTACGTGGCGGACGTGCGCGCTGGGGAAGGCCTGACGCCGGGACAGATTGTCCAGAAGCCCGGGCAGTCCTGAGGTCGGAGGTCGGAGGTCGGCCCCGATTCCCGGTGACTCGCCCGGCCTAGGAGCGCGCAAGTGGGGGTCGCCCCGGGACCTCCGTCCCGGTTCCGAAAAGGGGGTGGACATTTGCACCAGGGAC
>JBLFXY010000024.1:0-20404 GCA_047611645.1 Glaciecola sp. | reverse complement strand
CGGTGGGGGTCCCTTGCTTGGGAGCCAGTTGGGTTTGGCCGAGGAGGATTGGATCTGGACTTCGGGAGGGGGACTCAACAAAGCGCCCGAAACCCTGACGATAGGGTTCGAGGGTGGCGTTCCCGTCTCGATCAACCAAGAGGCTATGGACCCGGTCACCCTCATCGAAACCCTCAATCAACTCGGGGGTAGCCATGGCATTGGGCGCGGTTACCACTTGGGCGATACGATCCTCGGCATCAAGGGGCGCATCGCATTCGAAGCCCCTGGCGCAGAACTTCTACTGCAAGCACATCGCGAACTGGAGAAACTTGTGCTGACCGAAGATCAGCGTTTCTGGAAGGATCACTTGGGCGAAGTCTACGGACGTAAATTGCACCAGGGCTTATTCCATGATCCGTTGCTGCGCGACTTCGAAGGATTCTTCGCGACGAGTCAGAAATCGGTAAGCGGCGAAGTGGTCCTGAATCTAACCGCCGGCCGCGCGCTGGTCACGGGCCTTGAATCTCCATTCAGCATGATGGCTGCCAGCGACGCGCAGTACGGTGAACTCGCTGCCAGTGACAGTGAGCCTGGCGCTTTGCGTTGGGTGGCTCAAGTGATGGCGGAACCCGCCCGGCTTTTCGCGGAGGCAAACCCCTCATGAAACGTATCACGCTCAACAAAATCGCATCGGTCACGCGCAACCTGCACCTTCGGGAGCAGGTCGTTCTAGGCACCGAGATCCCCGCCCAGATCGGAACCGTGGTGGCTTGCCGCGTGCTCAGCAGTAAGACGAAATACAATAAATTGGAGGACGTGCACGGCCGCCAAGTGGAGTTGCGCTCGGGTGACTTGATCGCCGGCGTACTCGGGGATAGGCATGCGCTGCACGGCTTTTCCGGTAAGGTCCCGAATAGGGTGAAAGTGGGGGATACCGTTCAACTACTCAACATGGGTGGAGTGATTGGAGCAGGTGCGGAGGCCGTCCCCGGCCTCGGGTCTCCCCATGACCTGGAAGTCCTCGGCGCGGTGCTCTCATTCCCCGGCATGGACCGCAACGAGGGCCGCCCAGCCAATATTGCGGATCACTCGTTCGAAGTGCTGCCGCTGCCCAAGAAACTTCCGCCCATCATCCTGCTCCTCGGTACCGCCATGGACGCGGGCAAAACCACCGCTGCCGCCAGCATCATCTCGGGTTTGGTACGCGATGGAGAACGCGTAGCAGCGGGCAAGCTCACGGGCGTTTCCCTGCGGCGCGACATCCTGCTGATGGAGGATTGTGGAGCCAGTCCCGTCACCCTATTCACCGATTTTGGTGTCGTGACCAGCGCGCCTGGCAATGCCCCTTCGACCGCGTTGGCTATCGTTGCACATCTGGCTGAAAGCGACCCTTCCCTCATCGTCCTTGAGATGGGCGACGGACTGCTCGGAACGTACGGTGTACAGGCGATTCTGAAGGATCTCGAATTCCGGGCTGCGCGGTTGGTTGTCGTTCTTTGCGCCGGAGATCCAGTGGGAGCCTGGGGAGCTCAACAGCTTTTGAAGGACCATTATAAACTGAGCGCTGATTTAATTTCGGGCCCTGTGACGGACACGCCTGTAGGGCGCGGTTTCTGCACCGAGGAACTTGGGTTGCCGGCACACAACGCCCTGTTGGATGCGGATGGTTTGGTGCAAGCCTGCACCGCAGCCTTGGCCGTGGAAGTGTGTTCATGAGCGTTGTGCATCAGGTCTACCTCGCGGGAGCGAGTGGGTTGCTAGCAGGCGAATTTCTTCGCCTGCTAGGGAGTCATGCACATCTAAATTTGGCGGCCGCATATACGCGGGCCGGGGGCCAGAGTTTGTCCGATTTACATCCGCATCTGGCGTTCACTGGGCAGGCTCCGGTCACGCTTGAATTCGACCAGCTGGGCGATGATCTGCTCGCGGCGCTCAAGGCGCGCCCGCAAGATTCAACCGAGAAGGTCGTGCTTCTGTTGGGATTGCCCCATGGACAGAGCGCTCCCTGGTGGGCCGCACAGCGCGCATCCCTAGCGCCGTATGCGAAACACTGGGTCGTAGTGGATCTGTCCGCGGACTTCCGTTTGCAGGCTGCTGCGACGTATGAAGCGACTTATGGTTTGCCCCACGCTTGTCCCGATGAGCTGGAACAATGGGCCTATGGCTTGCCCGAATTGCATGCGCTGCCCGCAAACTGCCAGAAGGTTGCGGTTCCTGGGTGTTTTGCAACAGCCATGCAACTTGCCGTGCTGCCCGCCGCGCGCGCTGGACTTCTGGACTCGAGTCAAAGTTGGGTGTTGCAAGGGGTCACGGGATCGAGCGGAAGCGGCGCGCACGCGAGTCAAGGCACGCACCATCCCCACCGGGAAGGAAACTTCAAGGCCTATGGGCTTGGGGGGCACCGGCACGAAGCCGAGCTGCTTGCGCCGCGCAACTTCGAGCAAAGCCCGAGCGTGGACTTCACTCCCCACTCTGGTTCTTTTTCGCGTGGTATCCACATGCACGCGATTCTCCCGCTAACTACCGAAACGGATGCGCAGAGCATTCGCGATCTTTACGTCGAGAGTTTTAAAGGCCAACCGTTCGTCGCTGTTCAGGAGAACACTCCCGAGCTGCGCCAAGTGGCCGCTAGCAACCGGGCTTTGATCGGTATCAGCACCCGTGGCTCCAACCTGCACGTCATTTGCGTGCTAGACAACACGCTCAAGGGCGGAGCCGGACAAGCCATGCAATGCCTCAACCTCGTTCTCGAACTTCCCCAAGACACCGCACTGCCCATCTCAGGGCTCGGCTATTAATCATGTCCTCACTCTCCGAATTTCCCGCTTACAAGCGTCTTCCGGGAGTGCTTTCGAGCGCTTCAGACTGCCGTCTATCATGGGAGTCTGGCCAAGACATGCTGGACCTCTATGGGGGGCACTGTGTGAACAGCCTCGGCGCTGGCAGTGAGGTTTTGGCACAGGCGCTGGCTAAACAGTGGAGACAACTTAGTTTCACGACCAACCTGATTCAGCACCCCGGTCGTGAGGAATTCTTGGAGGCTTGGAAGCCGCTCATGCCGCCGGGAGACTGGCAGGTTTTCGCGAGCAACAGCGGAGCGGAAGCCAATGAGAACCTATTGAAGTGGGCTCTGCAGGCCACCCAGCGCAAAGTAGTGGTTTGCTTTGAAGGCGCGTTTCATGGGCGCACCGCCGCCGCGGATGCGGTCAGCGAGGGGGTCGGGGCCTTCCCGAGCGCTCCCTTCGAAGTGCGGCGCATACCCTGGGGGACCACCGAGGGGATCGATGGCGAGGTGGCCGCGGTCATCCTTGAACCGATTCAGTCCATGGCTGGGGTTGTCGACCCGCCCAAGGGCTTCTTGCAGTCCTTGCGCGATCTCTGCACGCAAAACGGTGCTTGGTTGTTGTTCGACGAAGTACAAACGGGCAACGGCCGCTTGGGCCATGTTTGGGCTGCGCAGTTTTACGGCGTGACGCCGGATGGTTTCAGTACAGCCAAGGGTGTGGCCGGTGGAATTCCCATGGGTTTGAGTTTCGTGGAGTCGTCTCTCGCAGCCCAAGTCCCCTCTGGAGTTTCTGGTGCGACCTTCGGCGGCAATCCCATGAGTATGGCGGGATCTATCGTGGTGGCTGGCCAGCTGGCCAGGCCGGAATTCCTTGCCCATGTGCGCGAGCTTTCCAAAGCCTTTGTGGGTTTGGTTGGAGTGGGTCCGGTGGTCGGAATCCGCGGGGAGGGTTTGCTACTCGGCCTCGAACTGCATGCGTCGATCACCGCCGTGCAAGTGCGTGACGCCCTGTTCAAAGCGGGCATCCTGGTCGGAACCAGTCGCGATCCCCATGTGTTGCGCTTGAGTCCGCCGCTCAATTTGCCCTTATCGGCCGTGTCTGAATTGGGTGAGGCCTTGGGCAGCATCCAAGTAGGCGAGGGGGCCAACTCATGAGTTCTCAGCGATTGCAGGCGCAATCCGGCCCGGTGGTTTCACCCGATGGTTGCTACAAGTTGAGCCAATTTGAAACCCAGGTTTGCCAGGACCTCGCGCAACGCGCCACGGAGCTTAGAGCGGGCGCTGCTCCCCATACAAAGCCAGGCAAAGCTCTGGGTTTACTGTTCCTCAATCCATCCCTACGCACATCCGCTTCGTTTCAACGTGCCGCAGCGCGATTGAATCTGGAACTCGTGAACCTCAACGGCCAAGGCGTCTGGGCCATGGAGTCCGCAGAGGGTGCGATCATGGACGGTATCAAGGCCGAGCATCTGAAGGACGCCGCCGCTGTGCTCGGGCGCTATGTGGACGTGTTGGCGGTACGCGCATTTCCAGCAGGCGACGACCTGGAGGTCGACATGGCGGATCTCGTGCTGCGTGGTTTTGCTAAGCATTCCGGCGTGCCCATCATCAACATGGAAAGCACACTTTGGCATCCCTGCCAAGCGCTCGCTGATTGGGCTACGCTCGATCAGCACCACGTGCCCAAGCGGGCCAAGTTGGTTTTGACCTGGGCGTGGCACCCGAAACCCCTCCCGCATGCGGTGCCCAATTCCACGCTATGCATGGCGGCTCAACGCGGTATGGATGTGGTGGTATTGCATCCCCCCGGCTATCAACTGCATCCCGCGGTGATTGAAGAAGCGGAGCAACTGACCCAATCCAACGGCGGTACGCTGCGCTTCAGTCACGACCGAAAGGAAGCCTTGCACGGGGCCGCTGTGGTTTACGCGAAGTCCTGGGGCAGCCTGGATACTTGGGGTCATGCCACAGCCGAAAAGGCCCAACGCGCACCCTTGCGCGATTGGTGCGTGACCTCCCGATCCATGCCGCAAGGCGCAAAATTTATGCACTGCTTGCCGGTGCGCCGCAACGTGGTCGTCAGCGATGAAGTCATCGATGGCCCCGATTCCTTAGTTCTCGAACAAGCCGAAAACCGCTTGCACGCGCAGACCGCCCTGCTGGAGAAAATCCTATCATGAAAGAACTCATCCGAGCCGCTTCCTACGTGCGCGTCCACAAGGGCGCCATCATGGTGATCAAGATTGGCGGCGCTTGCTTACGCAAACCGCGTCATCGCCGAGACATCGCCCAGCAAATCGCCACCATTCAAGCCCTGGGCGGATTGCCCGTGGTTGTGCATGGCGGAGGTCCTCAAACCGATGACCTACAAAACCAATTGGGCGACGTGCCGCAAATGATTGATGGGCGTCGGGTGACGACTGCGGTGGCCCTGCGCGCGCTGCGCATGTCCGTCGTTGGCGAGCTGAATGGGGAATTGGCAGCGGCCTTGACCCACGCGGGCGCGCCGGCGGTGGGGCTGTGCGCTGCGGATGCGGGTTTGGTTATTGCTAAGAAGCGCGCGCCCCTGGAGACGAGCGAAGGTCTGACGGACTTTGGCGCGGTGGGGGAGGTGCAGGAGATTCGTCCCGGCTGTCTCTTGGCATTGCTCGGGCAGGGCATTACGCCCGTTATTTGTCCGCCGGTCAGCGATGGCGCGGAGGGCTTCTTAAACCTCAACGCCGACACCTTGGCAGCGGAACTTGCGATTGCCTTGAAGGCTTCGAAGCTGGTATTACTGGCTGGAGCTTCTGGAATACTGAGTGACTCAAGCGACCCGCATTCGGTGATGAGTGACTTGAGCGTGCAACAGATGGATGAGCTGGATCAAAAGGGGTCGTTCAAGCAAGGCATGAAGGTCAAAGCGGTGGCGATCCGCAAGGCTCTGGAAGCGGGTGTGGAACGCGTGCACATGGTCTCTGGAATGGACCCCGAGTCCCTGCTGGTCGAGCTCTATACCACCCATGGCTCCGGAACTTTGATCATGACGCAATCCGCAAAGGAACTTGAACCCGTAGCTTCCGCATGAATGCCAAGCGCCTATTGCTCGACCTGGTTCGCACGCCCAGCGTGTCCGGGGACGAATCGGAAGTCGCCACCTTTGCAGCCGATTGGCTACAGGCCCACGGTGTGCCCGTGAAGCGCTTAGGAGATACGCTCGTCGCGCAAGTTGAAGGCGCCGGTCCGGGGCGGACATTGCTCCTAAATACGCATTTAGACACGGTTCCCGCCGGACAAGGCTGGTTGTCGGATCCTTGGGAAGTGGACTGGCAAGGCGATCGGTTGACCGGTTTGGGAGCCAATGATGCCAAGGGCTGTGCCACGGCCATGATGTGTGCGGTGGCCGACTTGGCCGCGCGGCGCGACTGGTCAGGAACTCTCCAGTTAGCACTCAATGCTACCGAGGAAACCAACAACCAGGGCATGGCGGATGCCTTGGCGGAGTTGGGCATGCCCGACGGCGGCATTACCGGGGAGCCCACGGGTTTACAGGTGGTTCGCAGTCAAGCGGGTTTGGTTGTTTTGGAGGCGCTTTGGCATGGGCAGAGTTGCCATGCCGCCCACGTGGGGCGCGTGAAAAACAGCAATGCCATGCTCAAGGCTTGCACGGATTTGGCGACCCTGCCCGCTTGGATGGAGCCCGGTGACGAGCATGAATTGCTTGGAAAATCAACGCTGGTAGCTACCGCCTTGAAATCCGGGGAGCGCCACAACCTGATCCCGGACTCCGCCATAGCGCTCTTCGATGCGCGTTTGGTTCCTCCCACCGATTCCGCCGCATGTCTGGCCGAACTGAAGCGCTATTTGCATTCTGCAGAAGTGCGGGTGCGCTCCGAACGGCTGAAAGCTGTGGATACACCGGCCGATGATCCCCTGGTGCAGGCGGCGCTCGCTGCCACAGGCAATCCAGAGGCGGTCGGATCCACGACCCTCTCGGACATGGCTTTGTTGCGCGGCGTTCCCGCGGTCAAATGCGGCCCGGGCGAAACAGCACGCTCCCATACACCCAACGAATTCCTGCTCGCAGCCGAACTCGAAAGCGGCCTTCACTTCTATACGAGTTGCGCACGCAATTGGCTTTCATCATGAATAAGCATCACAAACCCATCTGGGATCGCGGACAGGCTATCGACGAAGAGATGATGTCCTACACCATCGGCGATGATTGGCTGCAAGATCAACGCTTGGTGGAAGTCGATATTCGCGGGTCCATGGGGCACGTCGCTGGTCTCATTCGAGCGGAACTCCTGACCCACGAGTGCGGCGCGAACATTCAAAAGGGCTTGGCGGAGTTGCTGGAAAGTTGGCGACGCGGTGATTGGAACGTGGGCCCCGAAGATGAGGACGTGCACAGCGCCATTGAGCGACGCTTGATCGAATTGATCGGCGAGGATGGGGGGCGCATGCATTTGGGGCGGAGCCGCAATGACCAGGTGGCCGTGGACATGCGGCTTTGGTTGCGGCACGCGTCTGAGGAGACGAGCCAAGCTCTGAGCCGCTTGATGAAGGCCTGTTCGGGTATTGCTGATCGCGTGGGGGAGCTGCCCATCCCGGGCTATACCCATCTCCGGCGCGCCATGCCCTCGACCGTGTGGGACTGGATCGGAGCCCATGGAGCCGCGCTGGCGGCCGACCAAGCGGACCTTAAACACGCTAGCCAGCGCTGGAGTACTTGCCCCTTGGGCAGCGGCTCCGGTTACGGCATCCCTCTCCCCTTGGACCGAGATTTCGTGGCTAAGGAACTCGGTTTCGATAGCCCGGAAGAGCCAGTCACCGCTGTTCAGCACTCTCGGGGCAGGGCAGAACTTGCCTATGTCTCCGCCTTGGAGTCCATTGCCCTGGACATTGGAAAACTAGCGGCCGACCTCTGGCTCTATTCCACTGGGGAATTTGGCTTTGTGAATCTACCGACCCCTTTCACCACGGGATCTTCGCTCATGCCGCAAAAGCGAAACCCGGACCTGATCGAGCTACTGCGTGCGAATGCGCGCCAGGTCGTCGCGGAACGCAGCGCATTGCTCGCGGTCCTCCAGGATCTACCGAGCGGCTACCACCGCGACTTTCAGCTCATCAAGCCCCCGCTCTTCCGAGCCCACGACCGCCTGTTGGCTTCTTTGAATATCCTGACCCGCTTTCTGCCCGGCCTTGAATTCCAGGCGGAAGCCCTATCAGAAGCAGCCAACGATCCTGACCTTCAAGCAACCGCCAAAGCCCTGACCGCAGCGGCCAAGGGCCAAAGTTTTCGCGCAGCCTACCGGGAAACCAGCCTGGACTCTGGCCGGTCTTGAACGAGCCAGATGGCTGCTGGTCTAGCCCTGATTCCGGCGCTTTGCCCAGGACCCATTGAGGGTAAAACTGAAGGCGAGGGCCGACACCTGGAAATACCAATCGGCAATCTCTGTGCTTGTAGGTTCTATTTCAGCCGGTCCCTCCGGTTAGAATGTGCAGTCCTAATCCTTCGGCCACCACTTCATCATGACAACAACCAGTCTCTTCACTCTCGTCGTGCGCCTCTCCGGCTACTTCACGATTTTCTTTTCGGTCTACAGTCTGCTTGCCCTGATCTTCGGGCGCGGGGACTTCTGGTCCAGGGGCCTGCTCCTATCCTTGGTGTATGGTGCCTTCGGATACGCGGTCATGCTCCTGGCTCCTATGATCACGGAAATGGCTGGAGCGGATGAGTCCCAGGGCTAGCGCACTGAAACGGTCGCTACAGCGCTGACGTCCACAATTCCTCTGCACGGAGCGTGAACTCGATCGGTGCTAGTGCCACTTCCGTGCGAGTGGACAAGCGCTTAATGGTGCTTGATCTCTGAGTCGCTCAGGGACCTTCCATGGTGGTCGCCAACACGACCCACTTCCCAGCCGGGTTGTTCCGATACGGACAAGGGCTCGCATATTGAATGCGAGCCCTTGTCCGGTTTTATTGGGGCACCATGGGTGCCGCTAAAGCATCGTTAGTTCTTCGGTTGGCGGCCCTTGCGGGCGAGGGCGCGAGCCTTCTTGGCGGTAGCCGTTCCTTTGAATTTCTTTGCGACATCTTCGAACTTCTTGACCGACTTGTGAATGCCTTTCTTGGCGGCGTAGGCCTTCGCTTTGTTGAGCGCTTTGTCGGCTTTCCACTCCCGCGAGAGAGTCTCATCCGAATCGATTTCGGCGAGTCGTTGGGTCGCAGCTTCACCGACGTCGAGGCCTTTGAACTCCTTGGCAATCGCGGCTAGCACTTCGGTGCCGGTGACCATGGCGCTCTTAGTGATGAAGACTTCGCTTTGCTGGCGCAGAAGTTCGCTGTAGGCGACGAGTTCCGCTTCGAATTGCTTGGCTTGCTCGGCGGAGCCATCGGCTTTTGCGATCAAGGCGCGGGCGTCCTTGAGAGCTTTGCCCATTTTCCCTTTGGCCGCTCCATCAACAAATTTCGAGACAGCCTTGTCGTCGAATTTGGTTTGCGTGGAGAACGACATGTAGCTGTTGGAGCTCTTCTTGACGCCTTTCAGGGCATCCTTGATCATGCCGCTGTTCAGGCTGGAGGGGTGACCCTTCCACAGGATTTTACCATCGGCTCCGACCAGGAAGGACGCAGGAATGCCTCGGCTCGGATAGCCGGCGTTGGCCTTGAATCCCGAAGCGACGCGCACTTGGATATCCATGCTGTCCAAGTACTCCGCGACTTTTTCATCCTCCTCGTTGGAAAGCGCGATTACGACTAAGCCGCTGTCGCCGAACTCTTCTTGCAGTTTGTTGAGGTGGGGCCACGCCCCACGACAAGGGCCTCACCAAGTGGCCCACATTTCGATGACGACAACCTTCCCTCGATAGGCAGCCATCGACGGGTTCTGACCGATATGGTTGAACCAGGTACGGGTTTCGATCTCGGGGGCTTCTAGCCCGATGACATCGACCTCTTCCGCATCCTGGAATGCGACGGTGGCCGAGGTGGGATTCGCGACGGCGGTGGCACCAAAGGCCATCAGCGCGCTGAACAGTACAGGGAGGTGTTTCATGGAGTTGAATTACGGGGGACTCGAGCGATTCTTTGCTCGTTCCCGGATTCTACCTGAACCTTTCGAATTGAGCGGGCTAGACCCTGCGGAGATGCTCTAGATCCAGGCGTTTCCAATAAACGACCAGGCCCGTGGCCACGCAGGCCAACCCCAATGCGAGGGCCCACCAGATTCCGGGCAAGCCCATGCCTGCATGGAAGGTTAGGTACCAACCGAGGGGCAGGGCTAGAACCCAATAGCCGACCAGGTTGAAAAGCGCGGCTGGGCGGGTCAGGCCGGCTCCGCGCAGTACTCCGCTGCCGACCACCTGGATGCCGTCGAATACTTGGAAGGCGCCAGCGATGGGCAAGATGATGGCGGCCATTTCTCGAACCTTAATGTCCTCGGGCTTGGAATACAGCGTCGGTAGAAAATCGCGGCCGAAGTAGAAGAGCAGTCCGCAGCCAAACATGATGCTGCTGCTCAGGGCGAAGGCCCAGCGCGCGGAGCGGCGTGCGGTTTGGGGACGGCCCTCGCCGATCAGGTTTCCGATGCGCGTTGATGCCGCCAAGCCAATGCCGAGTGCAATCATGAACGTGATACTCGCCACATTCATTACCACCAGGTGCGCTGAAGTGGCAGCGGTTCCAAGCTTGCCCGCGATTAGGGTGGTGACTCCAAAGGCGAACACTTCCAAGGAAACCTGGATGGAGATGGGCAGGCCCAGGGCGAGCAGTGCCAGTAGGGCCTTTCGATTCCAGGCGTGGGGGCCCATGCCGAGTCGAGGAACGCTGGCCTTGTGGTGCGCGTGCAAGTGCCAGATCAAAGCTGCGCCCATGGCGGTGCGCGTGATTGAGGTGGCGATAGCAGCGCCTTTCAAACCCATTGCAGGCATGCCCCAATGTCCGAAGATGAGTACCCAGTTCAGCAGCACGTTGATCGCGTTGGCCCACAATGCATGGAACAGGATTGGCTGTAGCAGACGTTGGCCTTGCAACCATTGGCGGATCGCCGAGAAGGCCATGACGCCCGGTACGGACAGCAATTGCCAATTCGCGTACGTGCCTCCTAGCCGGGCGAGTTCCGGGTCCTGGCCCATGGCTAAGAGGAATCCTTCGGTCCAACCCCAAGCGAGCATCAGTAGCGGGCATAGAATCGCGGCCATGACCAGGCCTTGCCCCAAGATTTCACGGATGCGGCGCTGGTCGCCGGCTCCGTGGGCTTGGCTCACGATCGGGTCCATGCCGAATAGGATCCCAGCCGCAAACAAGGTGGTGCCCTGCAACCAAACCGCCGCCAAACCCATGGCGGCCAGTTCCTCCTGGGAGCTGTTGCCCAGCATGAGCGTATCCACCGCAACCATGGAAAACATTGTCAGGTTGGTGAGGATGATCGGCACCGACAAGCGGGCCAGTATGCGCAGTTCACCAGGGGGCTTGGATTGCTCCTGGGGCTCTGCAGTCGTGCTGGACATGGGCCAAACCATAGCGTTCGCCTGGGACCGATTCTTCCCGGATCAGGCCCAAAGGTGCGGAATTTGGAGGCTTTGGACACCACCGGCCCGGGCGGACCTTCCCGGCTGGTGTTAAGCTCTTCCGAGTGCCCCACTCCCCGACCTGATTGCCTTGATGACCCTCTCCCCGTTTTCCGTCCTTTGCCTCCTTTTACTGTTGGCCTTCCCGGCCCTTACCGCCTGTGGGGCGGGATCGCAGCCGATCAGCGTGGACTACGAAAATGAAGGATCCCTGAGATTTACCGGGCACATCATCGAGGATGATGAGGGGGTTCAATCGTCGACGGGCTCCTGGGAGTTTTGGTACCCCGACGGAACATTGCAGGTGCGCGGTCGCTTCGAGAATGGAGCCGTGCTGGGGCCGGAACAGTTGTTGTCCACCCACACGGTGGTTCCCGAGTTGGGGCGCGAGGGGAAGTGGGCAGGATACCTTTCTGGCAAGGGGCGGCATTGGGAGGGGAAATATCGCGATGGCAAGCGCGAAGGAGTGTTCAACTTCTGGTATCGAAACGGTCAGATGCGTTTGCAAGCGCAGTTCGAGAATGGCTTGGAGGAAGGTGAGTATCGCTCCTACTTTGGCGATGGTGTGCTGGCTTCTACCGGAGCTTATGACAAGGGGCGCAGGAACGAGCATCACGCGATCTACAGCAAAGACGGTCAACTGCTTGAGGAAGGTGACTGGGACTTGGGCCAACGAGTGGGCTTGCATCGCATCTGGGACGAGTATGGAATCCTGCGCGAAGAGAGCGTTTACCGCCGTGGCCTCCTGGGGGGGCTGCGCAGCGTGTGGGATGATGAGGGCAATACGCTCTTGATGGCCATGTATCGCGCGGGCAAAGCCCACGGACAATTCACTTCGTTCTACCCCAACGGTAGGAAGAAAATGTTCGGGGTGTACGAGGACGGCATGCGCGAAGGAGTGCATGTGGGATGGAGCTATTCCGGCGAAAAGCAATACGAACTGGAGTACGTTGATGGCGAACCATCCGGCGTGCTGACCACATTGTTTGCCGGCGGGGAGAAAGCCTCGGAAGGAGCACTGGAGAATGGTCTTGCGGTGGGCACCCATAAAGTTTGGAGCGACTCCGGGGAACTTATGGCTGAGGTGAAATACGGGGGTTCCCCAACCGGTGTGGATGGTGCTTGGCGCTTTTGGAGGGCACCGATCCAAACCAGCGCTGATAGTCCTAGGTAAGGCGCGCAAGGGGGCGGTGTCGGCGCCTCGAGTGCATGCCACGGGCTTGACCGTAGTGTTCTAGGTGGACCGCGCTTGTGTTTGCGGAGCACGAGGCCGGTTGAATAGGGGGTTTGACTGGGTTGGTTTAACTGGGTTGGTTTGCTCGTGGACTGGGATAAACTCCAACGCGCAATCCGTCGGATATCACAACTAGGCGCTCTATCTCTACTTGGCGATTCCGGGCGTGTACGTCATGGGCCTGATTGGTTTCTCGATTCGGATTCCTGCGGCTTTGGCGGGCATCCTGACGGTCTTGAGCTTGTTCGTTTTGGTGCGGCACCTGTTTGGCACGAAGTCCGCATTGTGGACTGCTTCAATTTCTAGCTCTGAGCCCTTGGCACCTTCACTTCAGCCGAATCGCATTCCGCTGCCGTTCCGGTACCTGCCTTTCTACCTATCGTGGCCGCTTGAGGAGAATCAGGAGCTACCGTTCCTAGGCGATGCGTAAGTTTTCTTTGCCGACGCGCTGATTGCCGTGGACCGTGGCCTGTTCGCACTCCCGTTCGATCGGGGTTGGCTTTGTGCTGCGCAAGCAGGCTTCGCAGCCCGTCTAAGAACTGCGATTCCATAGCATTTACAAAGCTTGGGACTTCTTGGATGCGCTACCCTATAGGGAGCTGGGCCTTCCCCCGGTCGCTTGGATATACAGAACGACGAATTATGCGCTTTCTCAAAACCACCTTCCCTTTGGCTTTGGCTGTTCTCTTTCTCGCGGCTCATTCGGCATGCGCTCAGATTGTCGAAGGGGGCGAGCCGGTCGAGGACAACGTCGGGCACAAGCGGCACGAGCATCGTTGGGGCAAGCCCCACGAAACGGACAACAATCCCGCTCGTTTTCACACGAACCGCAAGGGACGGAATCTGCTTCTGCCCAATGAGAAGGATGCATTTTCGTTCGTCATTTTCGGGGACCGTACCGGGGGCCCGGCCTCCGGTGTTTCTGTGCTAGCGGATGCCGTGCGCGATACCAATTTGCTTGAGCCCGATTTCGTCATGACCATCGGAGATCATGTGGAGGGTTTCAACCAGACGGAATTGTGGATGAAGGAGATGCGCGAGTATCGGGCGATCATGTCGAACCTGCTCTGCCCTTGGCTCCCTGTAGCGGGCAACCATGACATCTATTGGCGCGGTCCGGATCGACCCGAGGGTGAGCACGAAAGTAGCTACGAAATGCACTTCGGGCCCCTGTGGTATGCCTTCGAACACAAAAAGAGCTGGTTTGTCGCGCTCTATTCGGACGAAGGCGATCCGCTGACCGGCACGAAGGATGCAAACGACCCGGCCTGCCAGACCATGAGCCCGGAACAGTTCGAATGGCTCCAAGGAATCCTGAATCAAGCCAAGGACGCAGAGCACGTATTCGTTTTCATTCACCACCCGCGTTGGACAGGTCTGAGCAACTACGGGGATGATTGGGACAAGGTGCACAAGATCCTGCTCGAGGCCGGAAACGTGTCCATGGTTTTCGGCGGACACATCCACCATATGCGCTACGACCGCAAGGACAGCATCGAGTACGTCACCCTCGCAACGGTGGGGGCCAGTCACTTCCAGAACATGCCCCAAGTGGGCTGGCTGCACGAATATCACCTGGTTACGGTGCGCAAGGACCAAGTCGCGGTGACCGCCATTCCTGTGGGTGAAGCGATCGATGTGCGCGAGTTGACCGGCGATCTCACCGAGCAGGCCAAGTTGCTCGGCAGGCAAGTCCCGAAGTTCAAAGCAGGTGTTTCGCTTTCGGACGGGGCGGCGTTGGAGTCCGAAGTCGAAGTGTCATTCACCAATCCGGCCAAGGGATCGATCGATGCCATGTTGAGTTTGGAGAGCGCTGACAGTCGTTGGGGTTTCACACCCGATCATGCACACGCCACTTTGAAGCCGGGAGAAACCTTGACCTTCCGCACGACCGTGCGCCGTCCGGACAATAGTTTGGATCGCTTTTTTCGCCCTGCGAATGTGCGGCTCAGCATGGATTACCTAATGCCGGGTCATCGTTATCACATCACCGATGTGGTGACCGCATTGCCCTTGAAGATCGTCAAGTCCGCCCCGGCATTGCCCAAGAACTCCATGTCTTTGGACCTGCGCGACAGCGAGCACTACCTCGCGATTCCTTCCACCGACTTGGCCCTGCCCGATGGCCCCTTCACTGTGGAGTGCTGGGTACACCCCGAATCCATCGTGGACATCGAGCGGGAGATCACGATCAAGGACCCCACGCGCGGCACGGGCATCGTATCCAAGTTCTTCGGAACGGACTTCGGCCTGTTCATGGAGGACGGTTACCCGCAATTCCAAATCGTGGTGGGTGGGCAGCAAGTACGGACTCAAAACCGAAGCCATCGATTCGAGTTGGGCCGTTGGTATCACCTTGCGGGAGTCTTCGACGGCGCGGCCATGCGCTTCTACCTGAATGGCAAACTGTTGGAGAGCCTGCCGGCTTCTGGCCCGCGATCGATTGTGCCTTTGCCCCTGTACCTCGGCGGCCACGGCAGTGCGGACCTGAGCATGAGCTTTCCCTTCCACGGGTATTTGGACGGGGTGCACGTTTCCACTTCCGCTCGCTACATGGGGGATTCGTTCAAGCCCTTCGCGCGCCCCGTGGCGGACAAAAACACCGTGCTGCTGCTCAACATGGACGCCATGGACGGCGTGTGGTTGTTCGACGAGACGTTCAATCCAGTCCATCCCATAGCGTTCGGCAAGGTCCAGCTCATCGAAGCCTCAGGCCGCTAACGCCGCTTTCCCAGTCCCCATGACAAGGGACAAAATGGTGCGGGAAGGGGGACTTGAACCCCCACGAGCTAGGCTCACAAGAACCTAAATCTTGCGCGTCTACCAATTCCGCCACTCCCGCATCCAGGGGAAGAATAGCGCTTTGCAGAGCGGGCGCCAGTAGAAATTGCCGTTGCTGTTCGCTGAATGGCACCGATTCCTCGGTGGGCCTCACAAATCTCCTGACGGCGCTGCCTGAGTGGCACGGATGCTGGAGGTCAATCAGCGAGCGATTCCGGATAGAGGACAGCGCATGGCTAGTGGGTCCGTGACCGGGTACTGGGATCCCGCGGGACCGGGGAGCGCTAGGAGTGTGTCGGGCATGGAGGATTTCGCCAGAAACCGCCGCTCCATTCCGGCACTGCGTTGAATCTCTCCCCGATAGCGTTCAACTATAGGGGGTGCCATCCGCCTTGTTCCGAAATGGATGGACGATTCCTGGCAAAACCCTCTATGCCCGACACACTCCTAGCTTTGCGGCTCGAGAAGTTGTTGGGCGGCCTGGCGCAGGGCCTCCAGGGATTCCATGTTGACCCCGTTTAGGCCCTCTTCGTAGGCGACCAGGGTGTCCGGGGCGTAATCGGCCCGGCGGAAACCGTGCTTGCCGCGGAAAGCCTTCATGAAGTGGTTGCGCTTGCGATCGAGCTGGTCCTGGGCTTCGATCCACCCGGTCATCAGGGCCTGCACGCGTTGCACGCTGGACTCATCGAGGGGGTCGGGCCACAGCTTGTGCAGCACTTCTTCCGCATGGGGAGAAAGGTCGAGCACGATGGCGGCGTCTTGCCCAAGGCCACAATTGCCCTTGCTACCCGGTGCCATGGTGGCCTTGCCGGCCTGGGCACCGCGCGAATTGTAGACGGCTTCCTGAAGGAAGGTCTGGGCCAGTTCTAGCGGGGTGGGCTCGGGCATATTCGCTCTGGTGCGTGGGGGAGCGGTTGGGCTCAACCCCGGGTTTTTGCATGCGGGCCGCGCCCCCAAGAAAGGGAGCGCGGCTCGCGTGCGTTCTTAGCAGTGCTCGTCGTAAGCAGCAGCCAGGTCGCGGGCCAATACTTCGGGGCCTTTGCCTTCGATGTCTTGACGCTGGATCATTTGCAGCAGTTGACCATCTTTCATGAGGGCCATCTGGGGCGAGCTGGGACGGTAGGGCTTGAAGTAATCCCGAGCGCGTTGAGTAGCCTCGCCTTCCATGCCGGCAAAAACCGTCACGATGTTGGTGGGCTTCTTTTCACCCATCAGGGAGAGGCGAAGCGCGGGGCGCGCACTGCCAGCAGCGCAGCCGCAAACCGAGTTCACGATGATGAGGGTCGTGCCCTCTTGCTTCATGGCCTGATCCACGTCTTCGGGGGTCAGAAGTTCCTTAACGCCGATCGAGGTCAACTCGTCGCGCATGGGCTGAACCATTTGGGGGTCGTACATTTTGGGCTTGTTTGGTTGGGTCTGTAGAAAACTGGGGCTCCAAAAAGAAAGCTCCCTGGAAGCGAGCAGCCAGTCTAGACCCGTTTTCAGCCTAAATCTACCGCTCACGGAAGAATTGAGGCGCCGTGGGGCCCTAGAAAGGTGGTTTGCTGCCTGGATTTGATGCCCAGGGCCCGGTGAGGTCTCGCAACCATAAATGTGCCCTGTCTCCCATGGTCTGGCACTGTGGTCTACTCACGGCTCCACCCTCCGCCAAACCACCCCCAGAGTTGTATCCCCATGGAGCCCAAATTCACCCGCACCGGTTTTATTCTCTACGTGTCTTGCTACGAGGCCTGCGTGGACTTCTACCGCAACGTGCTGCACCTGCCCACCCTGTTCGAGACGTCCACTCTGACTTGCTTCGAGTTCGGATTCTCGTATCTGATGGTGGAGTCTGGGGGTCCATCCCAGAGGCTAAGCGACCATGCCACTTGCTTGCGTTTGAATGTGCCCGATGTGAAAGAACACGCCAAGAGTTTGAAGGCTCTCGGCGTGACGGTGGATTTCCAGGAACACGATTGGGGAACTGTGGCCAAGTTTGAAGACCCAGCCGGGAATCTGATCGCGTTCAAAGACGACAGCCGATTCGAGCAGCAGGTCGCTGAAGCGGCCCCAAAGATCTCCTAGGCTTCGCAAGAACGGTCCGGTGGGGGCGACCTCAGCTAGCAACCCATCCAATACGACATGAACTCCCGCGCAATCGAAACCAAAAATTCTCCCATGCGACGCGTCGCATTTATTCGGCACATAGGACCGTATCAGGAGGTCGGACCGACTTGGGGGCGCTTCTGCGGCATGCTCGGTCCGCTCGGATTGCTAGGCCCTAACACTAAGATGTTCGGTGCTCCCCACGACGATCCGGAGGTCACGCCGGCGGACAAGTTGCGCTACGACGCTTGCGTGGAGGTCGACGATTCTTTTGAACCCCAGGGTGAATTGGGAGTGCAAGAATTGGCCGGCGGACGCTACGCGGTCGTGGTGCACGAAGGGCCCTATGAAAACTTTGGGCAGACCTACGGTGAACTCTACGCGAGACAATTCGGCGAAGGGAAAAGTACGCCGGGGGCGGGGCCGTGTTTGGAGTTCTATCTCAACGATCCTACGACCACCGCGCCCGCGGATCTGCGCAGTGAAATCTGGGTTCCGTTGGGCGAGTAGCGCGCGTCACGGCAACGCTTGTGCGAGCTAGCTGGACTTCAGTTCGGCTAGCTTATCGTTGTAGGCCTTGCCGACGGCGTTGCGTTCCAGCAGCGCTAGGACCTTGCGCGGATTGTCCGCATCCACCACGGGCACGGCGCTGACCTGCTTGCGGGTCATGATGCGCTGCACGTCGTGGAGACTGTCGTCGAGGCGTACGGTGACCACTTGATCCGACATGAAGTCGCCCACGATGACCATGTCGGTGATGGCCTCTTCTAGGAAGATGCGGCGCAGGTCGGTCAGCGAGAAGATGCCCACCAGGCCTTCGTCATCGATGACGGGGAAGTGGGTCTCGTGCGATTCGGCCACGATTCGCATGGCGCCGCGCAGGGTCACGTCCTCGTGGATCAGGGTCGGTTGTCGAATTTCCCCGAGCACGTCCACGACCTTCATGGATTGCAGCACGTCGATGACGAAGTCGCCGGCGTGGGCCGGGGAGTTGATTGGGGAGGCGACTTGGGACTTGTACAGGGTCCAGCGGTTGGAGAGTAGGGTGTGGATCACCGCGACCAGCATGAGCGGGGCCAGCATTTGGTAGCCACCGGTCATTTCGGAGACCATGACGACCGACGCGATCGGGGTTTTTGCGACGCCCGCAAAGAAGCCGCCCATGCCGACCAGGGCCAACGCGCCAGGCTCGATGCCGGGCACCATGGTGTGCGCGATGGCGCCCACGCCGGCGCCTACTAGGGCTCCGATGGCGAGGGCTGGGGCGAACACGCCGCCTGATCCGCCGGAGGCGACGGATAGGGAAGTGGCCAGGATCTTGCCCAAAAGCAGGATGATGATCAGCTTGGGAGTGAGGCTGCCTTCGATCGAAGATTTGATCAGGTCGTAGCCGCCGAACAGGATTCCATTTTCCCCGCCTACGCCAGCTATGCCCATGGCCAAGAGTCCCACGAGCAAACCACCGATGGCTGGGCGCAGAATGGGGTGCACGGGCTTCATGGCCTTGAACAGTGCTTCAACGCCGTAGAAGGTCTTGGTGTACAGGAATCCAACGACCGTGCAGATCACACCCAGGATCATGTAGATCCAAATCTGTGAAGGCTCGAAAGTGAGCGAATTCAGGAGGGCGGGCGAGAGGTCCACCGCCCGGTGGGCACCCGTGATCGCGGTGAAAGTGGTGTAGGCAAAAGTGGAGGCCACGATGCAAGGGATGATTGCCTCGCCTTCAAATTCTGCGCGGCGGTACAGCACCTCCGGCATGAAGAGCGCGCCGCCCAAGGGTGAAGAGAACATGGCGCCGATACCGGCGGACGCACCCGCGATTACGAACAAGCGCCGGTCGCGGTCCGAGAGACCGAGCGAGCTAGCCATGGAGCTGCCGAGTCCGCCGCCGACCTGGGCCACGGGACCTTCTTGACCCGCGGAGCCGCCTGAACCGATGGTGATGGCACTGGTAAGGGCTTTGAGAGCGATGATGCGCGAGCGCATGATGCCCTTTTGGCGGTGGAAGGCCCGAATGACCGAGTCCGTCCCGTGACCTTCAGCTTCGGGAACCAACGTGTGGGTGAGGATGCCGACAACCAGACCGCCCGCTGCGGGGATGAAGACGATCCACCAATCACCCCAACCGGTTTGGCCCAGGCCTTCCGTGGTCAAGCCGGTCGGCGCTTCGAAGAGCCAGTGCCGACAGAAGTGAATCAGCTCCTTAAAGAGCCAAGCGACGATGCCTGCGAGCACGCCCAAGGTGCCAGAGAGCAGGACCCATTTGGCGAGTCGCCCGGTGCGCAGCGTAGACATCACCCTATCTTTCAGGGGGGATCGTGACGGCGGCGCTTCGGTCATGCATCCAGAGTATGCTCACCGAGGCCCGGCTTGAAAGGTACCGAAGCCATTTATTGCCACATTGCGTCGCTTGCGACTACATCTCACCGTAGGGCATGGCCGGCTTGTGTCCGCACAAGCGCGCATAAACCGAGAGCGCGCCCCGGTGATGAGCGTTGTGATCGAGGATGCCCCAAAGGGCGAAGGAGCGCGGATTGCCAGCAAACATGGGGCCTTCGGGAAGCTTCGAATTCCAGAAGGAATCGGGCTTCTCTTCGGCGGCCAGGATAGCCATGGCCATGGAGCGCTGGAACCAGGCCTTGGCGGCCTGCAGGGTCTTGGTGTAGACCAGTTCCTTTTCCAACCCCTCAGAGTCCGTGTTGAAGGTTTTGCCTTCCTCGATGCCGCCCATAAACCAGTCCACGGTCTGGGCCGCATGGGCGACTTGCGCAATCGTGCTGAAGGCGGACTCTTGGGGTTGGAAGGTCCCGTCCTCCTCCTGCATGCAGGCGAGGGTGCGCTCGAAGAATTCCTGGGAAGCTCTAAGTTTGTCGGCGAAATCGAGGTAGCTCATGCCGTTCATTATACGACTGACCAATCCATTCAAGGCCGATCCGCGCGCTCAACATGCGTTAGATAAATTCCCCAGTGGGCACGCGTTC
>JBLFXY010000023.1:0-20576 GCA_047611645.1 Glaciecola sp. | reverse complement strand
CACCGGTTTTTTAGCGCTGCGGCCCACCCAAAGTTGGGTGGGCCGCTGCTCTCCAAATGAATTGCTCTCTCTCTCTCTTTCCTTCCTTCCGTGTTTGTAAGCGAGAAGCGCCCGGGAAGCGAACGATCGCACTCCCCAGAAGTCTCAAAATGAGAACCCGGATCCGTCCAGCGCAAGGCGGCCAAGTACGGCCGCCATGGAACGGACTATCCGCTCGGCCACTACCTCCCGAAGAGGCTGATGACTTCGCGCTTGGCCAGCTTCTCAGTGTTCATCCAAATGGTCTCACCGGTTTCGATGTTGTCCATGCGCAGGGCGAGGTTGTAGTAGACGTCCTTGGTCTTGCGACCCAGGTTCTCGAGCGAGCGACCGTCACGCTTCACGATGTCACGGAGCGAACCGTAAACCACAACATCCGCGCCGAGCTGCTTGCCGGTCAACCTTGCTTCCTCAGGTGCGACACGTCCCATGTTGCTCTGGAAGTTGAGCTGCCCGGAAATTTCATCCTGCCCAGCTTCACCGGCCACTACGCGGAAACGACCTTGCCCCACAAGGTTGCTCAACATTTCATCCCGAATGAGCCCCATGGAGATGTGCTCGCGGGTTTCATTGGTGATGTTGTTGAAGTAGATCCTAATGCGCTTGTCAGCACCTTTGGCGCTGTGGTCCAAGAATCCGAGGCCCGGTGCTTCCAATAGAGAACTCACCATCCCTTGGGATAAACGATCCAAGTCTCCGCGGCCATAGTGAATGTCCACACTGTCGGCTTGGTTCGGATCAACATACCCAGGAGGGGAAGAACATGCGGCCAAGGGCAGTGCGAGAAGAGATAGAGTCAGTAGTGTTTTCAGCTTCATAGTTGTGAACTGGAGTTGGGAACCATTTCAGGTTCGGGGGTGCTCAGGTCGACTTGACTGCCGCCAAGCACATGGGCGTGCAACCTTGGTCCCAAAGTACGGGCCAAGACAAAGATTATTTCACCGGGCGCTAAATCAAAGGTGCCGAGTTCAATCGACTCCCCGCCAATGGCGCGCAGTCGAATGGTCGTAATGCCCGGTTGGGGGTACAGGCGGGCAGCCTGCCAGCTTGAGGGAAGCGTCAGCCAAGAGCGCAAATCAGCCCTTTCTGTGGCCATTGAGAACAATTGCCCGACGAGGAAACCTTTGGAGCCGTGCTTCCTTTCGAGCTCTTGTGTGAGTTTCATCTTCAATGCGCCGCGCACCGCAGATTTCACGCTCAACAGGGTGATGCGATCGTCCAGGTTCTTCGTCGCAACGGAAACCACATCTTCAACCACTACGCTCGAAGCCGCCAAGTCGTCGGTACTGATTTCCAGGTTCGTGCTGAATGCGTCTTGGCTCGTGAAAGAAGGTACCGCCCAGGAAAATATTCCATCGCCGGTCGGCACATCCAAGCGCTTCTCAAACTTCATGGGGCCTAAGCCGACCCCCGCCAGTAGAACGATCTTCGCTGCGCCCTGCGGAATCTGTGCGGGCTCACCGAATTCTTCGGCAAAGCGATTGATGTCCTCACTGCGATTCATCAACTGGGAGAGACGCACGAGCTGCGGCCCTACCAAGTCCTTGCCCACGCCTTTGTCGTACATGCTTAGATAGTCGATGTACGCCTCGTCGTATTCGCCCCGTAATTCGTATCCAAGCGCGGAAAGGAAATGTCCAAAGCCACCCGCCTTATAGTCGGTGTCGTACAAGTCCTGCTCTGCGGCCAGAAGATCGTTGGAACGTCGCACCTCAACGAGCAAGTCATCCACCTTGCCCTGCGCCAAGTAGGCCAAGCCCAAACAAGCGTGCACCATCACGCGCTCATAACCCTCGCCCATGTAGTCGGTAGAGCCCTCTGCCAAGGTCCACGAAGCCAAGCTCTCCACCAAACTCTCAGGATCCACCAACGAGGCATTTTCCGCCTCCTCAGAATAAGCGGCGGCGGCGGTCAGGTGCAGCACGGCGCTATCGAAGTCCCCTGCGGTCAAGGCAACCAAGCCGGCCTCAGCGCCGGATAGAAAAGTAGATCCCGTCCGGTCCTCGTCCGAGAACAGCTCTTCCGCCCGATCGAATTGCCCGTTGCGGAACGCTCCCATAGCCTCGCTGGTTTTTTCCACATAGGTGGCGCAAGAGACCAGCAAGGTCGCGACGAAGGAGAGCAGCACCCGTTTCAAGGTAGGCGTGTCTAAGCAGGAGATCATGGAGTGAGGCATCCAGAGGACAGGGGGTCGATTATAACCGGACGCTCAGGAAGCAATGGCTTCGAGAGCGAGGGTCGCAGATCGACTGGTGATTCGCCAGGTTCCACGCATAGTGGCCGCTTTAGGCGGGTTTTGGCAATGCTGGTGGGCAATTTGTGTGGGCCCAACAGGGGGCAGTTGATTCAGGGAGGGTCGCATGGGCAGGCTGGTTCCTTGTTAGATACCGGTCAGTAGAGCAAGAAGCAGGCCAACTGACTCGCAAAACCACCGAGCCTTGCTGGGCAGCCCGCCATCGCCCCTTTACACTGCTCCCAGGCAAAATTATGAGCACTCCTTCCACATCCAAAAAAGCCCCCTCCAAGCCGCTTGGTAAGAACAAGGTCACCATGATGGACCAGTTCAACCAAGCCAAGAAGGAACAGCCGGACGCCCTGCTCTTCTTTCGCATGGGAGACTTCTATGAACTCTTCGGCCAGGATGCGCAGATAGCAGCCCGAGAACTCGGGATTACGGTGACCTCTCGGTCGAAAGGTGCGGACGCCATGCCTATGGCTGGGGTCCCTGTGAAATCCATGGAGGGCCACCTGCTACGCCTCGTCCGCAAGGGCCACAAGGTCGCCATCTGCGAGCAGCTCAGCGACCCGCGCACCACCAAGGGCATCGTGGATCGCGGCATCGTGCGCGTCGTCACGGCCGGAACGCTGACCGAGGAGGACGCCCTCGAGTCTAATTCTAACAACTATCTCGCCAGCATCTTCCCCCAGAAGGACCAGGTGGGACTGGCCTGGGTAGACCTTTCCACCGGTCGCTTCCAAGTCACTGCTGTCCCCATCGAAAAAGCACTCGACGAACTCAACCGCATCGCCCCAGCGGAATTGCTCTGGGCTGAGGAATTCGGCAACAGCCATCCCGAGCTCGCCGCTGCGCTCATCAAAGAGATCGGCCCGGCCCTAAGCGAGCGCGCCGCCTGGCGTTTTGCGCGCGATACCGCCCTGCGCGCGCTCCACGAACAGTTCCAAGTCAAAAGCCTGGAAGGCTACGGGGTGGAGGATGAATCCCCCGTCGTTCCCGCTGCCGGCGCCCTTATCGAATACCTGGAAGAGACCCAGCGCGGGCGCTGCGAGCACATCCTGTCGATGGATTCCACAGATCACAACCAGTGGATGACCCTCGACCGTGCCACGCGCTCCTGCTTGGAGCTTTGCGTCACGCAACGCGATGGACATCGTGCGGGCAGCTTGCTGTCGGTGATCGATCAGACTTTGACTCCTATGGGGGCTAGACTGCAGAAGGAATGGCTTTTGGCGCCCATGCGCGAAGTCGATGCCATCCTCTACCGACAACGCGGCGTGGGCGAAATGGTCGACCATCCCTTCCTGCGCGAAGACGTGCGTGCCCTGCTGCACGACGTGCTAGACATCGAACGCCTGGTGGCCAAGATTTCCACGGGTCGTGCCACACCGCGCGACCTACTCGGGCTGGCGGCCTCTTTGGCTGTGGTCGAGCCCCTTCGAAGCCGGCTCGAAGAGGTCTACTCCAAAGCTTGGGGCGATCTGCACGAAAGCTTGGACCCGATGAAGGAATTGGTCGAGGAATTGCGCACAACCCTGGTCGACACGCCGCCTCTCTCGATGAAAGACGGGGGACTGGTGCGCTCCGGGGTCAACGCCGAGCTCGACGAACTGCGCCAGATCGCTGGCGACGGCAAAGCTTGGATGGCCCGCTTTCAGGCCGATGAGATCGAACGCACGGGCATGAGCAACCTCAAGATCGGCTACACGGCTGTCTTTGGTTACTACCTGGAGGTCCCGCGGGGCCAGGTCGATCGCGTACCGGACACATACATCCGCAAGCAAACGCTCAAGAACGCGGAGCGCTACATCACCCCCGAGCTCAAGGAGTTCGAGGAAAAGGTCCTGAAGGCGGAGGACCGCTCCAAGGACTTGGAGTACGACATGTTCATGGAACTGCGGCAAAAAGCCGCTGCCCATGTGCCGCGCATCCTGGCAACGGCCCGCGCCCTAGCAGAATGTGACGTGTTGAGCTCGTTGGCGGAAACCGCGGCACTGGGTCGCTACACGGCGCCAGAGATCACGAACGGAACCACCATCGATATCAAGGAAGGTAGACACCCCGTCATCGAAGCCCTCCTCGAAGGGGACCCCTTCGTGCCCAACGACACCCTGCTCGACCAGGGCAGCCACCGTGTGGGGTTGATCACAGGGCCCAACATGGCGGGCAAGTCCACCTACATTCGCCAAACGGCCCTGATCGTGCTTCTTGCTCAAATCGGGTCTTTTGTCCCCGCCCAACAGGCCACCATCGGGGTGGTCGATCGGATCTTCACGCGCCTGGGCAGCGCGGACGATCTCGCCAGGGGCGCATCGACCTTCATGGTCGAGATGATCGAAATTGCGAACATCCTCAACAACGCCAAGCAAAATTCCTTGGTCATCCTCGATGAAGTCGGGCGTGGAACGAGCACCTTTGACGGCTTGGCCTTGGCGTGGGCCATCGTGGAGCACTTGCATGACAAGGCGCACGCCCGAACGTTGTTCGCCACCCACTATCACCAGCTCACAGAGCTTTCCGAAAGCCGCAAGGGCGTTCACAACCTCAATATCGCGGTTAGGGAGAAAGGGGACGAGATCGTCTTCCTGCACAAAATTGTTCCCGGCGGAACGGACCGCAGTTACGGCATCCAAGTAGCGCGCTTGGCGGGTGTACCCAAGGAGCTGGTAGAGCGGGCCAAGTCCATTCTGATCGACCTGGAGACTCTGCCCAAAGCATCGAGTGGGGAGATTGCCGGAATTGGAAAAACCCCCACAGAGGGCCTTCAATTGGCCCTTTTTGAGGGTTTGGGCACCCCCGCGAGCCAAGCGAAAACGTCGATTACAGAAGGCCTGATCAGAGATCTAGACCTGGATAATCTGACACCGTGGCAAGCCATGGAGACCCTGCGAAATCTGAAAGAGTCGTTACCAAGCACTTAACTGTTTCGGAGCGGACAGACCACCGCCCAAGAAGCGTGTCCTAATACGCCGGAAACAGACTTAAATGCCGGTATAACGCGACGCACCGTGTCTTTTTTTTAAAGGTTGATGGATGCACAATTACAAGCAAACGACTATCTTCCTACCGACTCTCCGCTGACGTAAGACTCGGAGTAAGTCGGCAACGATCCCTGCCAGGCTAGGAGCTGCTGGCCCGGATCACACATTCATCCCCACACCCTTTTATTATGAGCAACGTTTTTCAGTCTTCGGCGAAGGTAGGAGTCTTTGTCGATAGCAATAACATCCGTATGAACGGAGGTTATGGCATGCGCTATGACGTCCTTCGTGAATACGCCGTCCGTGACGGAGCAGAACTAATGCGCCTCAACGCCTACCTGTCCTTCGATCGCCAGCGAGCCGAAGAAGACGAGGTCTATCGGCGCGGACAAGCCAACTACACCGACAACCTGCGCGACTTTGGATACAAGGTCATGCAGAAGAAAGTTCGGCGCTACGACAACGGCGATGATCGCCCTGTCACCAAAGCCGACTTGGACGTGGAGATTACCGTCGACATGATGCGCCAATGTCAAAACCTGGATCGCGTCATCCTCGCGACCGGCAACGGTGATTTCGTTCAACTGGTGAGCGCCTTGCAAGAAATGGGCAAGCGCGTCGAAATCCTCGGATTCGACAACGTCTCCGGCGACCTCCGCCGTGAAGGTGACCAATACGTCTCCGGCTTCCTCATCCCCAACCTCTTGCCCTTCCGCGATCGCGACAAGGAAAAGGGTGAAAAGACTGAAAAGTCTACCGAGGACGAGGAGTGGGGCGAGATCGGATCCCGCGTCCGCGGCGTCTGCTATTCGCACACAGGACGGGGCTACGGCTTCATCCGCTACATGCGCAAGATCTCTGCTAAGAGCTGGTCGACCAACACGCGCGACGAAGACTCTCCCTACGGCAGCGCCTTTGTGCACGACTCCTCTCTCCCCGAGGGAACCGATGCCCGCCGACTGCCCAGCCGCTCTACCGTGTTCGAGTTCGATCTCGCATCCGGCGAAGAGCCCGAGGACACTTGGCAGGCACACAACGTGACCATCGCCTCCCGCTAGGTCCTGCGTGCCCCCAGGGCGATTTATAAAGAGAGGCCCGCTGCGATCTAATGATCGCAACGGGCCTCTCTTTTTATCTCTTTGTTTGATCTCTTTGTTCCCGGGCCTTTGGCAGCCTCGAAAGGAACGGGCACGGCTAGGAGTGTGTCGGGCATAGAGGATTGTGCCAGGAATCGTCCATCCATTTCGGAACAAGGCGGATTGCACCCCCTATAGTTGAACGCTATCGGGGGGAGATCCAACGCAGTGCCGGAATGGAGGGGCGGTTTCTGGCGAAATCCTCTATGCCCGACACACTCCTAGACCGTGGTCAGCACTTCCACCCCATCCTCGCCCACATACATTGAGTGCTCGGTCTGAGCCACCATCACGCCACTCTTCTCGACCAGTGGCGGGTAGCGCATCAGTGACCCTTGCTTGGTCAGCTTGGAGATCGTGTCCTCCACCGCAGCCGTGTCCATGTGGGAAAAGTAGCGCCGAGCAATCGGTAGGCCACGCCAGTCCATGATCGCGTTCAGCACGTCCTTGTCCAAGCCCTTCGCTTTCCGAGGAGGTCGTACCATCATGAAGATCTCTGAGCGGCCCGCTTCGGTGATCATGCCGCGGCCGTTGCACGCAAAAGGCTCGATCGCTATCACCATGCCCGCTTGCAACCGACTTCCGCCGCGCTCCCCATAGTTGGGGATCTGGGGCGCCGTGTGAACTTTCCAACGGGCCAACCCGTGGCCGGTCAGGTTCCGAACGGGCTCGAAGCCCGCGGACATGATTGTGCGTTCGATAGCGGCACCGATCTCTCCAACCGGACGCCCTGGCTCAACATGGGCGATGGCTGCGGCGAGTGCGTCCTCGGAGGCCTTGATCAGCGGGGTCCACCGACCATCGCTCGAAAGATCGACCGTACACGCGGTGTCCCCAATGTACCCGTCCACGTGAACGCCGACGTCCACCTTGACGCAGTCACCTTCTTCGTACTCCATCTCATCATCTGGAGAGGAGCAGTAGTGCGCTGCCACATGATTGCGGGAGGACTGCGCCGGAAAACCGGGCTCCGCGCCCTTTTCCCGGATCATGCTTTCCACGGTTTCCAAGATGTGACGGACGGTCACACCGGGACGAATGTTTTCACGGGCCCATTCGCGGCATTCGGCCGCAATTCGGCCGGCCTTGCGATGGCAATCTAGAGCTGAGGTATCCACGGGCGGTATCTTAGTGGAGAGTTAGCCCACTGGGGTACCAATCCAACAATCCTATGGCCCGAAATCGATTCCTTGCCACAAGCCTGCTCCTAGGCCTCGCCCTGCTAACCTCTGGATGCGTCAGCGAGACCACCTCATCCCCGGACTATGGGGACCTGAATGCAAGGCAAGCCAAGCCACAGGGCAGCTGGCTGGTCTGGGAGGGCTCCCAGGCCATGGGATATGTGGTTCGCTTTGCAGAGTCCGGCAGTCAAGGCACTGTCCTACTGAGCGTCCGGAACGGTCACAACCAGGATCTGGGCTGGATCGACCAACTGGGCCGGGCTTGGCGCTACCGCCCCCACGCGGATCCGGAGTGGGTGTCCACCGGCTCGACCTTGCAGGGTATCCGGGACATCCTGGAACTCGGTGAAACCGTCCGGCTCGAAGCCTGCTCGCTCACCGATCTACCGACTGGTCAGTGAGCTCGGCACCAAAAGGTGCCTCACCTGCAAGCATTCCCGGCCGGCTTACGCCCAGGATTGGGAAGCCCCTTTTTGAGGCGAGCAAATCCTCTGCACTACGCAACGCCCCGGATTGAAACCATAAACAACTGCGTCTGAACAAGTTAGGACGCGCCCATAAGGGGGTTCGTTGCAAGAGTGCACGAATTGGACCATCGGATCTGCCCTACTCGGTCTCCTGTCTACGGAACTACTCCTGACTGGAACCGGATTTCCTCAATCCAAGGGCGTGAGAGAACGATGAAAGGAATCCAGCGCATGGTCCGTCGCGCTTCCCCTCTCTCGTAGGACCGAACCCCATTTTATCCCCATGATCAAACTCGAAGTCGGCGAAAAGATCGGTGCCTACCGTGTTGTAGATTTTATCGCACGTGGCGGTTTTTCACTCGTCTACCTCGCGGAGAACGAGGATGGCCAACGATTCGCGCTCAAAGTCGGAGATGTGGCCGGAGGCGGTCGCTACGTCACTCGCTTTTTAGAAATCACGGACGTGCGGCAACCCGAAGGCATCAGCCCTGACGAAACGCCCGCTGAAGCGATCTTCTTCCGCCACGATGGTGTGCGCATCGATTTCCTCGATGTGCATGAGATCGACGAACTGATCTTGAACGAGAACATGCTGCTCCAAGGCGCACGCTCTCCCAACCTGGTCGACGTACACGAATGCTTCCAGCACGAGGGTCGACCGATCCTGGTCATGGACTATGTGCGCGGCAAGACCTTGCGTCAGAAGATCCGCGCCCTAGAAGGCATTCGCCTCAACTGGTTCCTGACGATCGTTCGCTCGCTGCAGACCATGGAGCAGAACGGAACGCTCTCCTGTCACGGCGACCTCAAGCCCGAGAACATCCTCGTCAAGCCCTCCGGTGGAGTCGTCATGATCGACCCCGCCATGCGCGCCGACGAGCGTGGCGTGATCACCACCACGCCCCACTACAACCCCCTTCTTCTGCGCGACTCCCGCGCCGACGTGATGGGCATCGGCATCATGCTGTACGAGATTCTCACCGGGGTTTTGCCCTTCGATGAAGTTCCGTGGCAATACGCCGGCCGTGAGCAGGGTGGCGAGACCGAACGTCTCAGCTTGTCCTACTTCCTCTCCTACACACCGCCGAAGGAACTCAACCCGAACACTCCCGAGCCCTTGGCCCGCATAGTGTACCGCTGCCTGACCGTATCAGACTACGGCCTCGCAGACCTGGAAGACGACTTGGTCGACTTCCTGCGCAAAGGGTAATCAAAGAACACTCCTGGCATGGGGGCCCTGAACCCCAAGCTTCACAAGGAGCGATAAGGCCACGCAAGCATTCGCTTGCGTGGCCTTTTTGTGTGCGCAGTCGGAGCTCGCTGGCACATGCTTCGATCCAAAACAAAGCGGCCGCACCCGCCGCAATAGAAAGGAGGCTCCACCCTCGCGGGTGAAGCCTCCTGTAGTGTCCGATCGCTCTTACTCGCCTTCTGTGACCCGCTCGACGCCCATTTCAATGTGGTAAGTCTGACTCTTGGTCGACGAGTATGAAATTTCCAGGTCCATTCCATGGGCGCTGCTGCTCCATTCAGCGTTCTCTTCGATTTCCTGTTCCACGTCGAGGGTCAGGGAGACCAGGCGGCCGGCTTCAAGGTCCCAGCGCAATTCGCCAGAGCCAGCCATTTCGATGCCCTGATCAGCGGCATCGTAAACTTGATCGCTCCCTTGTGCTTCGTTGAGCGCTGTAGCCTGCTCGGCAAGATCCTGCTCGACGGTGCCCTTCAATTCAAAGGTCACGAAGGCGATGCGTCCGTCTTCCTCCTCCACACGCTCGAGCGTCAATCCAATCTGACCTTCGCTGCCGCTAAGCACATGAAGATCCGAGAAATTCGGGACCGTGATCGCCATACTGCCTTCAGGGAAATCTCCCGCATCAGACGATTCAGTGGGATACAGTCGACCGCCAAACCAAATCATGGGGCCCAGCTCGTCCAGGTTTAGCTCCCACTTACCGCCCACTTCCAATTCACCTTCGGGTAACCAGTTCGCCAGATCGAGCGAAGCTGTCAGATCTTCTAGCCACTCGTCCTTACCGGGTTCGTCGCCCACGTACTCGGCAACGTAAGCGTTTTCTTCCGCGTCCCAAGTGAAGCCGACTTCCTGGCCTTCCAAATCGGACGCCTCGCCGTCGGCTTCTTTGATCGTATGGCTCTCATCGGCACCGGTGGAAGAACTCTCTTGAACGACACCTTCGTAGGTGCGGACAAAGTCCATCACTTGCCCATCCTCGACCTTGCCGAGGACGTCCACAATGTTTACATCGCGACTACCTGACATCTCCATTCCGCCGCCTGCGTCCATCTCTTGATCCATCACCGAGATGGCCGCGGTATCGACATTCATCGACTGCTGCATCGAAAAAGTGCGGACGATGGTGGTGCTGGCCTTGGGGGTAAATGCCAAGGTTTCGGCAATAGGCGAAATCGCAAGCAAAAGGGTTCCAGCCGCGATGGTGGATGCATTGAAGAAGAGCATGGGTGTGATCCGTTAGGAGAGAATGGGTTTGGGAGTCGGCCGAACCTGACCTTACGAACATCAATTCTCCCGATTTTCGAAAAACCCTCATTTGAGCGTGAGTTGAACGCAAACCCAATACGTTACAACCGGCTTGTCCCTACGAGCCCAAATGCGGCTGTTTCGACCAGGTCACTTACGATATCGAGGCTTCTCTACCAGAGAGGCCCTAACACGGCTCTTGGGTCAGGATAGCGCTGCAACATGAGTTCCCGCTCCGCAGGATCCACCGCGCCCGGCATGTCGTGGCCATCCGGTTTGACGCGTGAAAGTTGGAAGTGAACGTGCGCTGGCCAACCTCCATTTTCATGGGAGGCCCCAAGCCAACCCAAGACTTCACCCGCTGCGAATTCCTGTCCCGGCTGGTGCCGCGTGAGGCTGTGCGCGCTCAAGTGCCCGTACAAAGCCCAAATGGGTGCGCCGTCGATCTCGTGCTCAGCCACGATCACGTGACCGTAATCGCCATCCGCAGGGTTGTACCCCTGATAGAGGATTGTGCCCGCAGCGAAGGCATGCACGGCACAGCCGGCAGGACCACCAAGGTCTACGCCCACGTGCAGGTGGCGCGAACCTTCAAACAAGTCCGTGGTGTAGAGACCCGGGCGCAGTTCATCGTATTTGCCAATACTCCAAACCGACGAAGCCATCTGGGGCTGCGGCACACTCAAGTCGAGTACGACGGTGCCTGGCGGTTGCAGGAGAACGGGATGATAGGAGGAAGGCATAGGACTCTTACCACGCTACTATCAAGTGCCTTCTCCGGCACGCACAAACTCGCAAAGCAGCCCATTTGGCTGCTCACAGCAACACCCTTGTTCCATGTCCGCCAATAAAGTCCGCATCCTTTTCGTTTGCCTCGGAAACATTTGTCGCTCCCCTAGCGCCGAAGGGATTTTCCGCGCGGCTGTCATCTCCGCCGGCTTGCAAGAGTCCATCGAAGCCGACTCCGCAGGCTCCATTCCATTCCAGGTCGGCAAAGCTCCCGATGCGCGCGCCCAACGTGTAGCGCGTGCCCACGGCCTTGAAATTGAAGACCTGCGCGCTCGTCTCGTACAGCCCAACGACTTCCAAAACTTTGATTTCATCGTAGCCATGGATGAGTCCAACCTGGCCGATCTAATCGCTGATTGCCCCTCGGATCACCAACATAAACTCTCACTTATGATGTCCCACTCCGCCGCCGGTAAGGCACAGGAAGTGCCCGATCCTTTTTACGGAGACGTCACCTTCGAGCGCGTCTGGGGCATGCTCGAAGATGCCTGCGGTGGCTTGCTTCAGTTGATTCGTTACAAGCACACCCTCTAAGAACGGGTACAGCCTCAAAACATTCCAAAGAGCCCAGAGTTTGTATGTTTTGGGACACGGCCGCGTCACCGCCAGAATACGTTGATACCATTCGATCGGCTCGGAAAGAACTGTTTCTCGGCCAAGACAAATCCTCTGGTTCTCCAACCCACTCCTTCTTTCGAATTTGCAACATGAGTAAATCACTCTGGCTATCCACCCTCGTATTCGCCGGTGCCTGCATGGCTCCTGGCTTCGCCCAAGGTGGCGACGAATGTGCTTCCGCCACAAGCATCATGGGCGCTGGCCCGCACGCCTTCGACCAAACTCTGGCTACGGAGAGCATCGATTTCTCGGGATGCGGCACGCTCAACTTTGATGTTTGGTATTCCTGGACTGCGGGGCAATCGGTGGACCACCTCATTTCCCTGTGCGGCGGTGCCACCCACGACACCAAACTTGCGGTCTACGACAGCTGCGGAGGCGTCGAGCTGGCTTGCAACGATGACACTTGTGGTTTGCAAAGCGAGGTTACTTTCAACGCGGTCTCGGGCAACACCTACCTGATCCGAATCGGCACCTACAACACGGTTCCCGGCGCGATCGGCTCCTTCGACATCACTCCGGACCTGCCCATTGTAAACCCCGCCAACGGTCACTCCTACAAAGTGGTTCCCGGGAACATGGATTGGCTCTCAGCAAAAGCGGCGGCAGAGGGCATGATGCTCAACGGAACACCGGGTCACTTGGTGACCTTTTCCGATCAGGCCGAAGTCGATTTCGTGATCAACAACATGACGGTCATGCGCCCCTGGATCGGACTGTTCCAAAACTTGAACGCCCCCAGCTACTCGGAACCGAGCAACGGTTGGGAATGGGTCACCGGCGAGCCTTTTACTTTCACGAGTTGGGCAGTGGGTGAGCCGAACGACAGTAGTGGCGTCGAACACTACGCTGAAATGTTCGGATCCGGCGAATGGAACGATGCAGTGATCGATCATTTCTCGACAAATGCATTTATCGTCGAATGGGGGTCAAGCGGCGGCACGGGTGTGCCGTTCTGCAACCCCAACAACAGCAACTCCACCGGATTCCCCGCCGTCCTGGCGGGAACCACAGGTTCCGGCGTCGGCAGTGGCCTGCACTTGGAGATCACCGATGGCGTTCCCGGGCAGCTCGCATACCTTCTGGCCGGTAACGAGGCTACGGTGGGTATTCCCGTCAGCAACGGTCAATTCTGCTTGGTCGGCACCCCGACCGCATCGTTCTTCCGCTACAACGTGGCTGGCACGGACATGGACTCGATCGGCGGCTTTGATGCCAGCGGAACATGGATCAACGTAATGGGAACCTCCACCACAGGCTTCGGCTTCGACGTGCCCAGCACGATCCCCGATAGCGTGCCCATTCCGATCGTGGCAGGCGACACCTGGCACTTCCAGGCCTGGTACCGCGACACACCCGCGGGCTCAGGCACCTCGAACTTCACCAACGGTCTCAGCGTGACGTTCTAAGACAGAGTTCTTGGGCCAACTAAGGTCCTCGCCAACAAAACGACCCCCCGGGCTCCGCAAGGAACCCGGGGGGTCGTTGTTTGTGGCGAGCGGATTCGGCTTAGTGAACTTTGCCCGCGGCCAAACGGCGCTCGGCTAGCTTGTCGGCGGCTTCGGCGGTGGGGATGCTTTCCTCGCGGGAGATCGCGTATACCTGGCGCAGGGCCTCGCCAATGTTGTTGATGCGGCGCATGGCTTCGGTTTCGTTGTAGCCGCCTTCGGAGACTTCGACGGAAACGTTGATGATGCCGCCGGCGTTGATCACGTAGTCGGGGGCGTAGAGAATGCCTTTCTCACGCAGGACCATGCCGTGGCGCTCCTCGGCGAGAATGTTGTTGGCACAGCCAGCGATGACCTTGCACTTGAGACGGGGGATGGTCTCGTCGTTGATGCCGGCGCCGCGGGCGCAGGGGGCGTAGATGTCGCACTCCACGTCGAGGTGCTTGTCCTCATCGACAACGTCAAAACCGTGCTCCGCTGCGAGCTCGGCCACGCGCTTGGTGTTGATGTCGCAGATGGTGACCTTGGCGCCTTTCTCCTTGAGAAGGATGGCAAGGGCTCCACCGACGGCGCCCACGCCTTGCACGACCACGTGCTTGCCGGTGATGTCCGCGCTACCGAAAGCGGCCTCAGCCGTGGCCAGTACGCCGACGAGGCATCCGTGGGCGGTATAGGGGCTCGGGTTGCCGGAGGAACCGGACGCGCGGGACAGGCCCGTCACGTACTGGGTCTCGCGCCCGACGGTCTCCAGGTCGGGGATCGTGATATTCATGTCCTCGGCGGTGATGTACTTGCCGCCGAACGATTCAACGAAGCGGCCCATGGCCAGGAACAAGGCCTCGGACTTCAGCTTCTTGGGATCACCGATGATGACACTCTTGCCGCCACCCAGACCTGTGTCGGCCACAGCCGACTTAAAGGTCATGCCGCGGGAGAGGCGCAACACGTCGGTCATGGCCTCTTCCTCCGAAGCGTAGTCGAGCATGCGCAAGCCGCCCAGGGCCGGGCCGAGAGTGGTGTCGTGGACTGCAATGATGGCGTGCAGGCCGGAATCTTGGTCTTTGCAGACGGCGACCTTTTCGTAGCCGTCGACCTGGATTTCAGTGATGTTCATGGGTTGGCACCTAGTTATGGCGGGTCGCAGCGAACGGGCCCTTCCTGTGGGTTCCGGAAGACCTTTTGCGGGCGGCTAGAATACTCGGCAGAGGCTGATCTGTCGAGGTCTGACGGTCCCCATGCTACCCTCCGGGCGACCATGATTCTGTCCGAAGACCCCAATGGCCCTGACGGGCTAAAAATGCCCACTTTGCCGGTCCTAGTGACCCTGTGGAGCACGGGTGCAGACCCCGCTTTGGACGGTTTGGTACGTATTGTGGCCAGAAAAATGCTGGCTGGGGACGTTTCGGGTGGCATTTTGGAAATTCCTAAGCCTCGAGAAGGCCAAAATCCACCTGCGGATGGCCCCTGGATTGAGCTGGATCAACTTTGTGATCCATTTCCTGACCGCCCCGTTCAATTGGGAGCCAGCAGCGCTGCCATCCACCGTCGCTTCGGACTGGACGACGCCAGCCTGCGAGATCAAGAACCCGCCTCGGCTCGCTGGGAGGCTTTCCGAGCCTTTGTCGGCGAGGCCCCCTTGCTGGTTAACGATGCTGAGCTGTACAGGTCCTGGCAAACCGCGCTCGATCGCAATTCAAACGAGCCCGCTTTTGCCAACGTCGTACTCGGCATTGAGGAGCTCGAACGCTTAGGGCTCGGAAAGGCCAAGACCCAAGAGGATGAAAGTGACGACGTGAGCGAATGGTTCGAGCGGCCGAGCCCACGCTCCATCGCTGAACGTCTCGGCCGTCTAGTCGAATCTCTCAATCGCCAAAACCGCGTCTTCCTAGCCCTATGGGCCGCGGGTTTGAAAGGCGCAGCGCATCGCTTCGAAAGCAGTGATCCCGCTGCGGCTCGCCGCATCTATTGGGCTCTCGAACTCCTGAACCAGCCGGACGCCGTGTGCCGCCAAGGAACCGAATTATTCGAAGCCGGACGGGCCGTGGAAGCCGGCTACATCGATCGGGCCTTGCACGATTCGCCAGGCATGGAAAACGGTCTCTACGAATTAGAGCCTTTAGGTGCCGAAGTCGGAGACCCGGAAAAACAACCCGACCCCCTACCGCCCACGAGCGAGGGCCTGACGCCCTTCCCCAAGGAAGATCGCAGTCTGCTCAAGGATGTGTTCGAGCATCACTTGCCCGCGCTCATGGCGGAGTCGCTCGGTGGCGAGCCCACGGAGTACTACCGCGAGTCGCAAGCCCGTGTAGCACAGCAAGTGGCACAAAACCTGGGACGCTCCGGCTTACTGTTGGTTCACGCACCCACGGGAACAGGAAAGACCTTGGCCTACGTGGTGCCTGCGCTGATTTGGGCCGTGCGCAACGGGCTGCGAGTTGGCGTGGCGACCTACACTCGGGCATTGCAGGAGCAAGCCATGGGCGGAGAAGTCCCGCGCGCCCTGCGTGCTCTCGCACGCGCTGGATTGACTCCCGCACCCCGGGTCACTTTGCTAAAGGGCCGCGAAAACTACCTCTGTTGGCGTTCGTTCCAGCCTTTGAGGCCGCAAAAGGATGACGATGCAGAAACGTGGCTGGCCTGGACGGTCCTGCTTACCTTCGCATTGACCCAGTCGGATGGGGACCTGGATCGTTTGCATACGTCACCGCCCCTGGCGTTGACCAGCTCCAAACCGTACCGCCAGGCGTTAACTCGCACCATCCGAGCCGCGCGTGCCCGGCGCGGTTGCTGCACTCGAAGTAAAGACCGTGCAACCTGCTTGGCCGAACTCGCTCGCAAACGTGCGGAACGCAGCCACTTGGTCATCACAAATCAATCGTTCGTACTGGCGCGCCGCGAATTTCTACGCCACGTCATCTTCGACGAATGCGAACACCTGCACGATTGCGCGGTCTCCGCGTTCAGCAGCAAGTTCGAGTTCCAAGATGCACGTCAATGTCTAATGCGTTTGCACCGCCCAGGTCGCGGCGCATCGCGCTCGGCGCTGGATCGACTCAAGCGCCAAATCCCAGTGGGTGGAGCCTCCGAAGAGGCACTCAATCGTGCGCTGGGGCGCTGGCAGCGCTTGATGCGCGCCATCGAATCCATGGAAGAAGCCGCGGAGGATTTCGACCGTAGGCGCGTGGAGGACACGGGTGGAATGAACGATCGCAATGTGCATGGATACATGCGCGTGCAAGTCGCTGAAGGTCGCGAGGCTGGTTTGATGCAGTCGCGCCTGGACCTTGGCACGGAACTGGCACACTTGGAAACGGACCTGGATCGCCTGCAAGAGGTTTGCGATGCGAACCCGATTCGCGGATCCCAGTCGATTCGCCAAGGCCTTGAATTGGGCCGAGCGGAGCTCCTAGAGCTCGGCAAGCAACTGGAGTCCTGGTTGCCGCTTATGGAGGGTCGCCCCGCATTCGCCAAGGAAATATTTTACGACGTGGAACGCACGTACCGGGGCGAATTGGGCCTATTGTCGAGGGTTTTGCTCCCGAGCGAATCCCTGGGGCGCTTGTACTATCCGGACTTGGCCAGCGGCACCTTTCTATCGGCAACGACTTACTTGGGCGGTAGTTTCGAAGCTGCCAAGAACTACCTGGGATTGACGCGCGCGGAGCAACCGGCCGACGACGAAGAGCGTGGTGGGCGCAAGGTCGAAACTTTTCGCGTACCGGAAGCTTTCGACTATTCGCGCGTACTGGTGGGCGTGCCCCGCGATGCGCCGCCGGCCAACGGTCCACGCGACGAGCACCGCGCCTTCATCGCGCGCTTTATCGAGCAACTCTGCACGCGCACGGGTGGCCGCTTGCTCGTCCTCTTTACCAGCCTTCAAGACGTGCGCTTGGTTGGCGAAGCAGTACTGCCAACGCTTCGGCGCCGCGGCTTGCCCCTGTACTACCAGGGTATGGACGGGTTAGCGAAGGAGGAACTGAGTCGACTTTTCCGCGAGCGCACCGACTCCGTATTGCTCGGCGTAGATACGTTCTGGTTCGGCGCGGACTTCCCCGGCGACACCCTGCAATACTTGGCCATCGCGCGCTTGCCCTACGGTGTTCCGGATCGCTACCACTTTGCGCAATGTGCCGCACTTGGCGAAGGAGCGCAGCGCAAGCAAATCTACATGCCACGCGCTCTGGCCAAATTCCGTCAAGGTTTTGGACGCTTGATGCGACGTTCTTTGGACCGCGGTTGTGTGTTCATCTTGGACCAACGCATCTTAGATCCGCGCCATCGCGCTTTTCTACGCGAACTGCCGCTCGCCGGCCTTGCCCCTGGAAGTCAGAACGAACAAGGCTCCGTCATCACAAGGGGGCCCTTGGATCGCGTGCTGCGCGATGCTCTGGCGCACATGAATCTCCTGTCGGACATGGAGAGGCGCGGTATGCCGCTTTCCGATTGGACCGCCCAACCCAAAGCGATTGGGGAGAAAGCGCGCAAGCTAATGCAAGCGGGCACTCCTGCGGGCGATCTAAACGCCGAGTTGGAGATCATCATCGAACGAAACTCTAACAACGCCGATTCCACGGAGCGCGAACGCTTCCAACCCCCTATCGAGGTCGATCCTACGGATCTTCCCTTTTAGATTTATGACCGAAACAAGCCGTTGGACCGAGATCAAAATCGAGGTCCCTATGGGGTGGCATGAACTTGTCGCAGACGCACTGGGCCAGGAAATGTGTACCACCGTGCAAGTGGGCGATCTGCAGTTGCCCGGAGAAACGAACGACACCGGTGTCGAGATTCTGCGCAGCTACGTACTCACCGAATGGAACAATCCTGAGCTGCACAAGCGTTTGGAAAATATGCTCAGAAGCATAGCCAACTCCGCAAATGCGCCGGAATTGGCAAACCTCCAAGTGCAGTTTGCTGACTTACCCTCCGAAGACTACGCCACTTCATGGCAAGCCAGTTGGAAAGCCTTCCGGTTGCGCCGTGGCGAACGCTCCTTGAGGGTGGAACCGCCCTGGACGAGCTTCCCCGATAAGGATGGGGAAACCAAGTTGATCCTAGAACCAGGTGGGGCTTTTGGATCCGGACGCCACGCCACGACGCGCACATGCATGGCCGTCGCGTTGGAACGTTTAAAGGGCGGAGAACAGGTGCTGGATGCCGGCAGTGGAAGTGGAATTCTAGCGGTTGTTTCGCTCTTGCTCGGCGCCAAGTTCGCCTACGGATTCGATATCGATCCGGTAGCTACGCAAAGTGCGAAGGACTTGGCGAAGACCAACGGGGTCGACCAGCAAGCACGCTTCGAAACCAGAGGATTTGAAAATTTGGAAGGCGAGAGCGACACCTACGACGTGGTCTTTGCAAATATCTACTCGGACGTGATCGTAGCCAACGCACAACGCCTGGCCGCCTTCGTGCGCCCCGACGGCTGGTTCGCATTCAGCGGTTGCCCTCACCACCATGTGCAAAAGACCTGCGATGCGATGGAAGCCGCCGGTTTAAACATCCTGGAAGACCGTCAAATGGGCAAATGGCACACATTTGTGGGGAAAAGAGCCTAGGTTCGCAAAAGGGCTGACTGCGAACTCCGGCGGCCATGCGTACACTGGGTCCAACCAATGCGCGTTGCCACTCTAGTACTCTTGGTGATCGCGGCCTCTTTGGCCGCATGCCAAATCCGTAGCATGGGACTGCTCTCCGCGCCTAGCGCTCCGGTAGCCCTAGCGGATGTGCGTAATAGCCTGGGCATGGGAACCTACGATTCGGTCGTGGGTTCGCACAGCATCGTCGTGAGGGGGCATTACGCAGGGCCCGACGGGGCGGGAACATTCCGGCGCGTGTATGAACCTAGTGGGGCCTTCAAGCATTACTCGAAGCCCACCAACGCGGAAGAGTCGCTGCAACGCTTTGACGGCGACGTCTTGTGGGTCGAGGTGCCCGGCGGAAACTCTTATCCGATGACCCATACCCGTTCCCAGCTGTCCTGCTCGGTGGAATGGATCCTGTCCGGTCGTTGGTTGGCGCCGGGTGAATCGCCCTTCCGCGCCACCGCCCAATCCCCTTTTGGTGTCGAACAGGCCCCGGGTTTCGCCTTGCAACTCAGGGAAGGGGGACCGGAAGCCACCGTGCGACTGAGTCCCGTAGATTACAAACCGCAACAACTCGAGATTGCGGGTCGTTCGGGGCACTTGAACATCGCCTTGACCGATTGGCGAACTCGACGCGGGTTCGCTTGGCCGCACTCCATACGCATCGATAGCGAGAATGGAAGGTCGACAGCATTGACTACTACCGAAGTCCTGTTCGAGCCTTCCGCAGATACGGTCAACGCAAACAAGACCAAGCGCAAGCGCATGCAGGACGTCACGTTTGTATTGGACGGCCCTCGATCCGTTCCTCTCAGACGCGGAGCTTCGGGCCACATGCTGGTACGTCCCAAGTTGATGGGCAAAGAAGTCGGCTGGTTCCTGGTCGACACAGGTACGGGGGTTAATTGCCTCGATCCGCGGACCTTGCAGGACATACCTCAGTTCCTAGCCAAAGACACGGGCGGTGGCCGTGCGATTTCCATTATCGGCCTGGGCGGCAGCGTGGAGAGTAAGATCGTGATGGGTGGCGATTTCGCCCTCGGCTCCTTGCGTGCCAAAAACATGGAATGGGTCACACTCGATTTGACCGACCTGCAGGAAGTGGTGGGAGTGAGGCTCGCCGGCGTACTGGGCGGTGAATTCTTCGACCGCGCTCTGGTCGAGATCGACCTGCTCGGAGGCACTTTGGTTTTGCACGACTCCAGGACATTCGACGCCAGTCGCTTGCCCTGGCGCCCCCTTCGATTCGATGGCACAACCCCCTGCGTGCAGGCCGGATTCGCGCCCAATCACGAGGGGTGGTTCCGTCTCGACACAGGCTCCGACGACACCGTCACCTTCCACTCCCCCTGGGTCCGCAAACTACGCATGGTCGACAATGCGACCAACTTGATCCCCATGCGCCTCGTGGGCATCGGCGGAGAAATCAGGGCCATTCGTGGCCGCATCCGTTGGTTCGACCTTATGGGCCAACGCTTTCCTAAGCCCAAAGTCACCATGGTCGAGCGCGCCACTGGTCCCCTCGCCAACCCCGATCTATGCGGAAACATCGGTGTGGGCTTTTTCACCGGCCAACGCCTGATTTTGGACTACCCCGCC
>JBLFXY010000022.1:0-21474 GCA_047611645.1 Glaciecola sp. | reverse complement strand
GGCGGCGCCGTCCTTTGGGGCGGCGCCGCCTCTTAATGACACAGTTCAGCCGCTTGGAGGGCACCAAAACAGGGCATGGGTGGCTTTTCGGTCAATCTTGGCATTCTTGGTACTCTTACATGAAGCTGACAATCTTTGTTGACCGTTTGGCGGAGCTCACTAGGCACCGACGACGTCCGCACTCCCTGCCCTACTACCCCCCCCCCACAAACAATGCTTCGTTCAAAAATCATCCTGCCTGGCCTGGCCATGGCTCTAGCCGGTGGCGCGTTCGCACAAGGCGACACCCCCAGCACCGCTACCCCCATCGGAACCACAGGTTCCTTCGCACTGGACACCACCGCGCTCACCACCTCGGGCTTTGATGGCGGAGCGACCTGCGCAGCGGGAGCGTCCACCATCAACCAAGATGGCTTCTGGCAGTGGACCGCTCCGGCGGCAGGCGCCTACAAGTTCGACACTTTTGGCTCGTCTTTTGACACAAAAATCAGCGTGCACAGCGGTGTCGGCGCGGCCGCAACTTGCTCTGGCTATAACGATGACGCAGGCGGTGGCACGCAAAGCGAAACGTCGCTTCTAGGACTGTCCTCCGGCGATATGGTCCTGATCCAGGCCGGTGGCTTCGGAACCAATTCTGGAATCGGCTCACTCAACATAACGAGTTTCGTCCCGCCCCCGGCGAATGCCAACGATGACTGTTCTCTCGCAGCTGTCATCGGTACCGTTGGTTCGTTTGCCTACGATGCCTCCGGAGCTACGACCAGTGGCTTTGATGGAGCCGCTGCTTGCGGCGCCACCTCCAACGCTATCAACGAGGACATTTTCTGGCAGTGGACAGCCCCGGCTGCCGGCGACTATGAATTTGACACCTTCGGTTCTTCCTACGACACCATGATGAGCGTGCACGCTGGAATCGGCTGTGCTGCGGTGTGTGTCGATCACAATGACGACTCGGGCACCCTGCAAAGCCGAGTGACCGCCACGGGAGTGGCCATGGGTGACACATTCTTGATCCAAGTCGGCGGGTACGGAGTTGGAGGCACGTTGGGCATGCTCAACATCAACAACTACACCAATCCGTGCATCCCGGACGATGCCTTTGAGGAAAACGACGACTGCGGCAGCGCCACCCCCATGGCGGATGGCACGTACACGTCTCTGATGGTGTTTGATACGGACCTTGACCACTACTCATTCTGCGTCCCGGACAACGGAGCACTTGAAGTCGACATTCTCTTCCTCCAGGCTCAGGCTGACATGGACCTCGTGCTCTGGGATGCCTCGGACGTCAACTGTGGCACCGGGCACGGCGGCGGAACGTTCTTGGCGGAAGGTTGGAGCGCCACGGACAACGAAAACCTTGTTTGGGACAACTTCACCGGCGCCGATGTGGACGTCATTTTGGAGGTCAACCTCTACTCAGGATCCTGCAACATTTACGACCTGGTCATTGTCGGTTCGGGCAACTGCGGCGGTACGCCGGATACGGGTACACCCTTCTGTGATCCGGCCAGCGCAAACTCCACCGGCGCTCCCGCCGTCCTCGCAGGTACCACAGGTTCCGGCGTCGGCGCCGACTTGCACTTGGAAATCACCAGCGGTCCCGTAGGTCAACTGGCTTACATGTTGGCTGGCAACGAAGCTACCGCTGGCATCCCCGTCAGCAACGGTCTGTTCTGCTTGGTCGGCACCCCGACCGCTCAGTTCTTCCGCTACAATGTGGCTGGTACGGACATGAACTCGATCGGTGGCTTCGATGGCACTGGAACGTGGATCAATGTTTCTAGCACCTCCACCACCGGCTTCGGATTCGACGTGCCCGCCACCATCCCCGCTGGCGTTCCGATCGTGATCACGGCTGGCGACACCTGGAACTTCCAGGGCTGGTACCGCGACACCGCGGCCGCCGCCGGTTCCTCGAACTTCACCAACGGCCTCAGCGTGACCTTCTAGTCCTGCTCTGGCCCATGTCCCTGGGGAGTCTTCTCTAGGGGCTGGATTTGGCGGCGCCGTCCTTTTGGGACGGCGCCGCTTTTTCATTCGGTGGATGGTTCAAAATGAAACACTGCGGCCTTAGATGTCCAAGATTAGTCCCCCTGGGAAGTCATACGGTCACTTTTGAGGGCTTCCGAAATGCCTGACGCGTCGGTTTTCCTCATTTGCTAAACTGTGGCCGCGCTACGGAATGACATCGTTTCTCCGTGGCTTCACATCCCTCTCTTATGTTCTCCTGCTCCAAGGATAAAATGCTACGTTCCAAACTCCTTCTGCCTGGGCTTGCAATCGCCCTGGCCGGTGGCGCAATCGCTCAAAATGACGACTGCTCCGCTGCTCTTGCTATTGGTACCACCGGTACCTTTGCATTCGATACGACCGCCAATACAACCAGCTTCTTCGATGGTACCGGCCTGTGCGTCGGTGGTGACAACGTTACGTTTGACACCTTCTACCAGTGGACGGCTCCGGCAGCGGGTGATTACCAGTTTGACACCGAGACCTCCACATTTGACACCCAACTCAGCCTGCACGCTGGCGTTGGTTGCGCTGCGACCTGCACCGCCCACGACGACGATGCAGGAACCGGTCTGCTCAGCAGTATCACTCTTTCCAGCGTCGGTGCCGGCGACATGTTCCTGATCCAAGTTGGTGGCTTCGGCGCTGGCCAAGGCATCGGTAACCTGAACATTTCAACCTATGTCGATCCCTGCATCGCAATCGTGGACGACACTTTCGAGGACAACGACACCTGCTCCGCCGCCGCCACCATGTCCATTGGTCTGCACACCGGTTTGTTCGTGAGTGACTCGGACGCTGACAACTACGAGATTACGATTCCGACAGGCGAAGTCCTTGACCTGACCATTTTCATCAACTCGGGTGATGTGGATTACAACATCTACGACAACGCATGCGGCTTTGTGGCCAATGGGTTTGGTGGCTTCATCTACAGCAACACCACCGGAGCTCCGGAGACCATCGTTGTCGAAATCGTCAATTATGCATTCTCTGGCGCGACCTGCGCAGAATACGACCTGGACATATACTCTACGCCGGTTGCCAGCAACGACGATTGCTCCACCGCCAGCCCTTTGGCTGGAACGGGCACCTTCCCTTTTAGCAACAGCTCTGCGACCACTTCATTCTTCAACGGTGGTGGCTCCTGTGATCTCGGCGCCGATAGCAACAACCAGGACATCTTCTACCAGTGGATCGTTCCTGCCACGGGTGACTACCAGTTCGATACGGACACATCGTCCTACGACACCAAGCTCAGCATCCACGCTGGTATCGGTTGCGCTGCGACTTGCGTTGCATATGACGACGATGCCGGTATCGGTTTGCAAAGTTTGATCCAACTGCCTGGTCTCATCGCCGGCGACAGCTACCTGCTCCAGGTTGGCGCATACGGTGGCAACGCTGGCACCGGCGTGCTAACCATCGGAACCTACGTGGACCCCTGCAATGGCATTCCCGACGACTCCCTTGAGGATAACGACTCCTGCGCTACCGCTGGCGTCATGGCCAATGGTGTCTACACCAACTTGCACGTCACCGTGGCGGATGCGGATTACTACTCGATCACCATCCCTGCGGGCGAGAACCTGACCGTTATTGCGACCAACCTCGCCGGCGGCACCAACCTTGGCTTGTACGACAACACCTGCTTCAACCTGGGCTTCTTCGGTGGCACCTACAGCAACATTTCCGGCGCTCCCGAGACGGTTATTGTTGAAGTTACGGCCGACACCTTCTCTGGTAACTGTGCTGATTACGATCTGGACGTTTCGACCGCTCCGGATCCCTGCCAATCTGGTGCGGACGACACCCTTGAGGAAAATGACGATTGCGGTACCGCTACGATCGTGACCGATGGCACCTACCCGAACCTGTTCGTTAGCAAGTCGGACATGGACCACTACGCGTTCTGCCTTGCCGACGGCGCGACCGTCGACTGCGACATCCTCTTCCTGGACGCCGCCGGAGACCTCGACTTCGTCCTTTGGACCGATGGCGATATCAACTGTGGCACCGGCTTCGGTACCACCATGTTGGCCAACGGATTCAGCGTCTCCGACAACGAGACCCTCAGCTGGACCAACACGACCGGTGCTGATATCGACTTGATCCTCGAAGTCAACACGTATACGGGTTCTGTCTCCGACTGCAACACGTATGACCTGGTCATCTTCGGTGAAGGTTGTGGCCCTGGTGGCGCTACCGGAACTCCGTTCTGCGATCCCGCCAACCTCAACTCCACCGGCGCTCCCGCCGTCCTCACTGGTTCCACCGGTACCGGCGTTGGCAGCGATGTGCACTTGGAAATCACCGGCGGTCCCGTCGGTCAACTGGCTTACATGTTGGCTGGCAACGAAGCTACCGCTGGCATCCCCGTCAGCAACGGTCTGTTCTGCTTGGTCGGCACCCCGACCGCTCAGTTCTTCCGCTATAACGTGGGTGGTACGGACATGAACTCGATCGGCGGCTTCGACCCCACCGGAACTTGGATCAACGCTGTGGGAACCTCCACCACAGGCTTCGGCTTCGACGTACCCAGCACCATCCCCGACGGTGTCCCGATCGTGATCTTGGCTGGCGATACCTGGCACTTCCAAGGCTGGTACCGCGACACCGCGGCCGCCTCCGGTTCCTCGAACTTCACCAACGGCCTCAGCGTGACCTTCTAGTCCTGCTCTGGCCCATGTCCCTGGCGGGTTTTCTCCAGGGGCTGGATTCGGCGGCGCCGTCCTCTTGGGCGGCGCCGCTTTTTTTGAGCCAGGGAAATGGCTCCCCGCTGTATGCGCTTCAGGCCCAGGGACCTCCGCTAAGGAAACTTGTGTCGGGCAGAAAACAGTAATTTCCACAATCAAAAAGCATTACCAAGCGAGGACTGGGGGTTAGACCCTGGTGGTTCGAAGCACCGGGGGCTCCATTCATGGGGCCCCTTTTTTGTCCGCCAACTCGCCGGCCGGCAAGGGATGGTTGTGCCTCAAAACTGAGTCTCAAAACAAGGCAGTTCACCCCGCGGCCAACCAACGTGAAAACTGAACTGAATCCCCCAGAAAGCGGGGATGGCTAATCAATTTGCGACCAAAAACACACTAATTGGGCTTTTATGGAAGCCGGACTACCCAGGTGCATTGAAGGAGGGGACAATTGTATGGCTCCCCGCGCACGGTGCTCCACTCCAGAGCCGCGCAGGCTGGGCTTTTTGTACCTCTCCTTTCCTTTGAATCCTACCCATCTATCTATCCTAATGAGGAAAAGCATCCTTTTCAGTACTGCCGTGAGCATCTTGCTCGCCAGCACTGCGGTCGCCCAAGACGGCACCGATACCTGTACCAGCCCCACCGTCATCGGCGAGGGCACCTTTACGTTCGACACCACGAGCACGCCTGGCCAAGACGACCTCCCCGGCTGCAACTCGGGCCTTTTCGCCAGCGGCGGGCTCTACATGATGAATGACCAGTTCTGGGTCTACACCGCCACCGCCGCTGGAGATCTTACGATCGACACGATCGGTTCGTCCTTTGATACGCAACTTTCCGTTTATAGCGGGATCGATTGCTCGGCTGTCTGCGTCGCCAGTGATGACGACGCTGGCGGTTCTCTTCGTAGCCTCCTCACCTTGCCCGGCGTCAACATCGGCGACCAGTTCCTCGTGAACGTCGGCGGCTGGGGCACCGACTCTGGTCCTGGCTTGCTCAACGTTGCCGTTTCGACTCCCCCGCCCGCAAACCCCAACGATGACTGCTCCATTGCCGGCTCCGTCGCGGGTGTGGGCGATTTCGGTTACGACACCACTGGCGCGACCTCCTCTGCCTTCGCCGGCGGCGGCGGTGCATGTGCGACTAGCATCAATCAGGACATCTTCCTGCAGTGGACGGCTCCGGCGGATGGCGACTATGCCTTCGACACATTCCTGACCTCCTACGACACCAAGCTCGCCGTGCACAACGGCGTCGGCTGTGCCGCCACCTGTGGCGACTACAACGACGACACCGGCGGACTTCAGAGTGAAGTCAACCTTAATGGCCTTCTCATGGGCGACATGGTTCTGATCCAAGTTGGCGGCTTCAGTGGCGCCGAAGGTCCGGGAACTCTGACCATCACCCAAGCACCCGATGGTTCGGACTGCTCCTTGGGTCTTCCCATCAGCGGTTCCGGCGCATTCGCATATGACACCACTGGAATGGTCAGCACGGGCTTCACCGGCGCTGCTTCCGGATGTAGCTCCGTCTCGCAAGACTTCTTCTACGTGTGGACGGCGGACACCTCCGGCGACTTCCAGCTCGACACCGAGCTGACCGGCTACGACACCAAAATGTCGATCTATGACGGCAGCGACTGCACGGCAACCTGCAACTCGTCCGACGACGACGGCGGCGCGGGCGCGACCAGCTTGATCACCCTTGTGGGCGTTACGGCTGGCGACACCTTCCTGGTTCAAGTTGGCGGCTTCGGCTCCAACGAAGGTCCGGGTACCCTGACCATCACTCCCGCCGTTGATCCCTGCGATGCGGGCTTGAACGAGGACGCCTTCGAGGACAACGACACCTGCTTGACCGCCGTGGCGGTTCCTATCGGATACACCCCGGGCCTCTGGTGCGACGATAGCGATGCTGACTTCTGGAGCGTAAGCGTTCCGGCCGGCAACATCGTGACCGTTACCATTAACCAGATCGGTGGCGACACCGACTTCAACGTATTCCTTGCGGACTGCGTTACGAGCCTTGGTGCTCCCTTCGGTTCCTGGAGCGTAAACAACACGGGCGCCACTTCGTTGGACCTGGTCTTCGAGGCCTTCAACTTCAGCGGTGCTGGCCCCTGTTCTTCTTACGAGCTAGAAGTCACCATCGCTCCGGACCCCTGTGGCCCCAGCAACGATGATGCCCTTGAGGACAACGATGACTGTGCTACGGCACTTCCCATGACCGACGGCACGACCACCGGTCTCTTCGCTTCCGATACGGACAACGACTTCTACGCTTTCTGTGTCGCCAACGGCGCCACGGTCACCGTCGACATCCTGTTCGACAACTCCCTCGGCGACATGGACCTCTTCCTGCGCGAGCCCAGCAGCCCTGGCTGCGGTGGCGAGCACGGTGGTGCCGACCTTCTCGCTGAAGGCTGGTCCGCAAGCGACAACGAGAACCTCGTCTGGACCAACACCACCGGTGCTGATATCGACGTTGTCCTTCAAGTTGACATCTTCAACGCCGGTTGCAACACCTACGACATGACCATCGCTGGTACGGGCAACTGCAACGGTTACCTTGGCGCCATGTACTGCACTGCTGAAATGAACACCACCGGTGTCATTTCCAGTATCTTCGGTACCGGCGACATCGTTGCCAGCAACAACGCCTTCGGCCTCTTGGCCACCGGCCTGCCCGATGGCGAGTTCGGTTACTTCATCGGTAGCTTCGGCCAAGCCCAGGTGAACAACCCGGGTAGCAGCAGCGGCAACCTTTGTGTTGGCGGCGGCTTGGCGATCGCTCGCTTCCTGCCGACCTTGGGCGCCATCGCTGGCGGCCAGATCGCTGGATCGGTTGATCTCAACAACGTCCCCCTTCCCCCGACGTTCGCTGGCATGATCTTGTCCGGCGACACCTTCAACTTCCAGTTGTGGCACCGCGAAGGCGGTCCCCTGTCCGGCATGAGTAACTTCTCACCGGGCTTGGAAGTGACCTTCCAGTAACTGGATAAGGTGACTTGGCTCCAGGCTCCGGCCTGAAGCCGCTATGCCGCGCGGAGTACTTTCGAGTTCTCCGCGCGGCTCACTTTTAAGGAAAGTGCGACACCGCGTCTGAACGTGGATCCAAAAAAGCGGGGCACCCGGAAAGTTCCAAGTGCCCCGCTTGCAAAGGGTGAATGCGTCGGCGGAAGCCCTATTGGTCAGCAAGCAGCGCTTGGCAGGTCGCGGCGATCGCGGAGCGCGGAACCTCTTGGCTCGCGCCGTCGCGTAGATCCTTGACCTGGGCGGTTCCCTTTTCCCACTCATCGCCTCCGATGATCACGGCCACGCGGTGTCCACGACGATCGGCGTACTTCAGCTGCGCGCCCAGTTTCTTGGCATCCGGGTATAACTCCACTCCCAAACCCGCCTCCCGAAGCTCCTGGGCCAACGCCAGGTAATCCTGGCCGCGGGCCTTGTCGAAGTAGGCCAAGAGAACGGGCGCGCCCGAGAAGCTCTCCTCGATCAGCCCCAACTCCTCCATGGCTGCCAAGAGCCTATCCACGCCAAGCGAAGCGCCCACGCCTGGTAGGGTCTGTTTGGTATAAACGCTCGCTAGATCGTCATAGCGGCCGCCTGAGCAGCAGCTACCGATACCGGGCAGGTCGTCGAGGAACGTCTCGACCACAATGCCCGTGTAGTAATCGAGGCCACGGGCGATCGAAAGGTCAAATGCGAGTGCGCTCTCGGGGACCCCAGCCAACCTCAGACCCTGGTCCACGGCCTTCAACACCTCAAGTCCCTGCTCGCCCGCTTCGTTCCCAGCGACCAACTCGGCGATGCTTTCGAGCACCTCTGCGCGTGTGCCCTGGATCAGGGGTAGGGCTAGAATCTCCTTGGCCTGGGAATCGGTCACTCCCGCCGTACGCTGCATTTCCTCGGCCACTTTCTCAGGGCCGATCTTGGCGAGTTTGTCCAAGGCTCGCAGCACGTCGCCCACCTGCCCTTGTACCCCGGCCTTCTCCAGAACGCCCGCCAGGATGCCCCGGTGGTTGACGCGCAGGGTGAATTTCTCGAACCCCAGACGCTTGAACAGGGTGTGGATCACGAGGATCGTTTCCACATCCGAAATCGCGCTTTGGGTTCCGATCGTGTCGAAGTCGCACTGGATGAACTCGCGGTAGCGTCCGCGCTGGGTGTTCTCCCCGCGCCACACAGGCCCCATGTGGTAGCGTTTGAACGGCATGCCTAGCTGGCCCGCGTATTGGGCTACAAAGCGCGCTAGAGGCACGGTCAGGTCGAATCGCATGCCCACATCACGACCCCCTGAATCGGTGAAGCGATACATCTGCTTGTCCGACTCAGCGCCCCCCTTGCCCATCAGGATTTCGGTGTATTCGAGCGCGGGCGTGTCGATGGGATTGAACCCGAAGGAACGGTACACCTCGCGAGCGATCTCGAGAACCCGCTCACGCGGGCCGGCGGTTGCGGGCAGGTAATCCCTAAACCCCTTGAGGGTTCTGGGCTGAATGATCTTGTCTTGACTCATAGCCCCCAGAGGGTAACGAGTCCGAGCAGGATTTCAGCGGGGCTCTCCGCCAGAAGCTGTGACGGGACCCGCCCGGGCCGTAAGAAAGTCCAGGTTTTCAAGGATGTAGCGGGGCAGGTCCATGGCCATCACCGCAGGCGGATCCATGCTGGCCACGGCCTTCTGGGTCGTCGTGACCTTTGGTGAGTCCCAAGGATCAGAAGGGAGAAGGAAGAGGGTCGGCACCCCGCCGAAGGGTGTCCTGGGAGCGGCCTCCGCACCCCTCGGTCCCTGCAAGACCAGGGCATCAAAGCCCGTAAAAACGTCCTTGGAAGCCAATCCAAGGCCCCGCGCCTGATTGCCGCTTACCACGAGGATGCGCGGAACATCACCCAGGTGTTGGGTTTCTTGGACCATTCGGTGGCTCGCTGGGCCCCGCTTGGCGCCGGTGGCGGCCAGGGGGGCGTGACTAGCGATGACCGTGACGCCTCGATTGGCCAGCGCACGCCAAGCGTCACGCCGAGTACCGAGGAATTCACCCTCCAGGAGGCGCCCGCCGGGCAGCGCGATCCACACGATGGCCGTGCACAGCGTCGAATCATCCGAGCCTTCTGGAGAGTCCGCTCGCAGGGTCAGGGATTGCCCGTCCGCTGCTCGCTCGAGAACCACCCCAGGCTTATCGAAGCCCTCCCCACTCCACAGGCCTGAAAAGCCACCCCAGCTCATGTTGCGAAAACCCCTTCTGTTCAGTTGCAAGGCAGCGCCCGCCCAAGCAGAACCCGATTCAGGGCCATCCGGGAAACCGGGCCACACCAGGCCCATGCCGAACTCCGCAGGATGGCCCCACAAAGTCCGATCCACCAGAACTAGACTCGGTTCCAGGTGCCAAAATCCGGATGGCCCCTTTGGAACCTGAAGGTAGAGCTCGAAGCCTTTTTTGGAGAAGTCGGTCCTGCGCACGGGGACCGAGCGGGCAGGAATTCGCTTCCCATCGACACGCACCCACTGCAACTCGAACTTCACCGAAGCTCCAGCCTTGGGGAACGCCGGAGGCTGGGACGGAGCCCATACATGGGCGATCACTTGGGGGTTCGATTCCAAGCTGTTCGCCGTACCGTACCCCGGAACCAGCCGCAGCTCCAAGCGTGCCATCCACGCCTCCAATTCGGTGGGCAACTCACTCACGCCGTGCCCATTCAGAATTCGGGTCCAGCGTACTAGGCGCGCGGAATCCACGTGACTCAAGGCCGGTAATCCCACGTTGCGATAACGGCGCACCTCTACTCGCAAGCGGTCTCTGTCCTCTGGGGTGGCCCCATGCCAGGCGTTTTCGAATCGGAAGCGGCGCTCCGCGAAAGCATGGGCTTGCTTGTCGATCTGCGGACTGTCCTGGCTTGCGGATGCCGCAACACCCGGCAGTCCGGCAAGCGTCAAGACTGCGAACAGGCCAAGGGATCTCATCCACCGGATGCTTGGGCCTGGACCATGGGGTGTTTTAATTACTTGCATAAGCCTCGATCCACTTGGGCTGCGGTGTAAACCAACTTGCCAGACTTGATCACATGGCGAACCGGGCTGCGCGCCATTTCGTAGGTGAGGTGACGATAGCTTGGCAAGTCAGTGATCACCAAGTCGGCGTGCTTGCCCACTTCCAAGGTTCCGATACGATCGCCGCGCCCCAAAGAACAGGCGGCGTTGAGCGTGGCTGCGGTCAACGCCTCGCCCGCTAGGAGTCCGTAGCGCAAGGCTCCATAGGAAAGCACTTCGAAGAGGCTCATGGCGTAGCAGGACCCGGGATTGAAGTCCGTGGCCAAGGCCACCGCAAGACCGGCGTCGGCCATGCGCCGTCCGGGGGCTTCCTGCGACTCGCGCAGAAACAGCGGAACCAAGGGACAAAGCACGGGAACGACCCCCGCTTGACCGAGCGCGTCGATGCCCTCATCGCTCACGTGCTCCAGGTGATCCGCACTGGCCGCTCCCAGCTCCGCTGCCAATTGGGCGCCGCCTAATGCCGTCAACTGGTCCACGTGCAAGCGCACTTTGAATCCCAACCCCTTGGCGTGATTCAGGAGGTCCCGGGATTCGTTGAGTCCAAACACGTGACTCTCAGTGAAGATGTCGCAGTATTCAGCCAGTCCACTTTCGGCCACCGCTGGCAACATTTCCTCGCGCAGCAAGGTCAAGTAATCTGCGCGTCGATCGCGGTACTCGGGCGGAAAGTCGTGGGCGCCTAGGAAGGTGGGGACGAGATCCACAGGATGCAAACGGTTGGCTTCCGCGATCGCTTCGAGGGATTTCATTTCGTCGGCTAGGGAAAGTCCGTAACCACTCTTCGCCTCTACCGTGGTGGTGCCCAAACTCAAAAAACGATCCATGCGCATCAACAGTGCTTGCACGAGCTGTTCCTTCGAACTGTTGCGCACGCCCAGCATGCTGGAGATGATGCCCCCTCCGCCTTCTGCGATCTCCAAATAGCTCTTGCCCCGCAAGCGGTCTTCGAATTCGCCTTCCCTGGTTCCAATAAACACGGGATGCGTGTGAGCATCGACCATGCCCGGCACGACCAATTGCCCTTGTGCGTCGATGCTGGATCCGGCGTTGTAGCGCCCCACCATCCCAGCGTCCGGGCCGATTTCAAGAATCTTCCCACCCTGGATCGCAACGGCCACGTTGTTCTGGATTTGAATCGCAGCCAGGGCCTGACCCCCTCGGATTTGAGTTCCCTGGGAAGTGGCTAATTCACCCACGTTATGGACCAGGCAATCGATTTCTATTCGGCTTTGCTGCATGGGGCCCATTGTCCGGGCTGGCCCCCGGATCGCAAGGGGGCAATCTTCGATCGGCGGCTCCCCCCATCGGGAAGCCGCCGGGTAAATGCGGTGCTAGCAGCTCAGCGCTTTCTTCAGGTGAGCCCGCAATCGAATGCGCGCTCTGTGCACGATCATCTTCAAGGCGCCCGTCCGCAAACCGAGTTCCTGTTCCACCTCTCTGTATCCCGAGCGATGAATATCCACCGCGTTCAGCACGAATCGATCCCGCGGGGAGAGCTGGGCGAATGCGAGCGGGGCGACCTTTAGAAGAAGCTGATAAGCCTTGTCCAACTCAATGGCAAACTCACGGGCCTCAACCAAGCCCTGGGGGCTCCCGATCGAGCTGGGAACCTGCATGACGCCCTCGGACCACTCTGAAAATAAAAGGGGTCGCTTGCGGCTGGCCCGATGCATCGCATTGGCGGCGATGGTGCGAGCCCAACGCCGGAACCCGTGGATTCCCTCGCCTTTGAAGCTCTTTGCGTAGCGATAGATGTTGATGAACGTGTCCTGCAAGATCTCTCGTACATCCAGGCTGCGCGCGACCTGGCGGGCACGTCCACGGATCCAACCCAAAAGGGGTTCCGAGGTCAGCTGATAGAGAAATTCGAAGGCCCTGGTGTCTCCTGTGGCAGTGAATATCTGCATCAGGGCGGTGTCCAGACCGCCAGGTTCTTCCCCATCCTGTTCCAGGACGGGAGTACCTAGATTCGGGGAGCCAACATGATCGACAAATGCTTGGGCTTCCCTCAAGAGGGAGCCATGGGGGTATGTTGCGACTTTCACGCCCTACCTCAGCAGAAAGCATGCCAAGCGCTTCAAACTCGCATATGTACGGCCCTAACCCCCTGACAGCCCCATAGGCGTTTCGATTCCGTAACGCTCTGGCCGCCATTTGCCCCTGGGCGGGTAAATCTCCAAAGGCTGCTCAACCCTGAGCCATATGGATGCGAGCTTGGTGAAGTGCTGGGCCCTTGCCGATTGAATCCGCTGGGCATACTCTTCGGAGCCCTCTCTACACCTTTCCGCCACCAACCCCGTGCCTCCAATACACTTACCCCTGGCAGAACTGACCAGTTTTGCCGCAATCAACCTGTGGGGCACCTTGGCTTGGCCTCTCGCCGCTGCCTTCTGCGCCCTGGCCGCTGGAACCCTGCGGAGGTCCTTGGAGACATTCACCCCAAACGGTGTGCTCGATGCAACCAGATCTGCCAGCCGGCAGAAGCGCTTGGCCGTTGTCATCGAAAGAGCGAAAGCGCTCGCCGCAGGCGCACGATGGATCGAAGGGGCTTTTCAGGTCACTGCCCTGGCCTTGCTCTACTCAGCCCTTGCAGGGCACCACCCGCCTTCCCCGGATATGTTGCCCTGGATTCTGGGCACCACCGTCCTCTGCATGCTCCTGTGGGTCATGTTGCCGCAGGCCTTCGCCGAGGCCCAGGCAGACCCCATCACGGCGCGCTGCCTGCCAATGTTCGCGCTTGTCATGCACCCTTTCTTGCTTCTGCTCCGCATGACGGGCTGGATTCAGGATGCCTTAGCGCGATTGTTTGGATTGCCGTCCAACAAAAAATCGGAAGGACAAATCCTATCGGACCTGCGCAATGCTCTGAGAGATCAGGGCGAGAACGATCACCTGGACGAAACCGCTCAAGAGTTGATTCGCAACGTGCTCGATTTTAGAGCGGCCGATGCGGCGGAGGTCATGACCCCGCGCACGGAGGTCGTCGCCATCGATGTGGAAGATGGCTTACAAGCCGCCTTGCAGTCCATTGTGGAAAGCGGTCACTCCCGTATACCTGTCTATGAGGACACCATCGATTCCATTATCGGAACGGTAACCGCTCGACGGGCTATCAAAGAATCCACCAAGCCCCCGGAGGAACGCACCGAACTGCGCAACCTGCTGGACCCTCCGATCCTCGTTCCGGAAACGAAACCGGTTGCTGAATTGCTGAGGCAATTCCGAGCGGTCAAGCAGAAGCTTGCGGTTGTGCTCGACGAATATGGCGGCACCGCTGGCATTGCAACCTTGTCCGATGTGGTCGGCGAGATCGTGGGAGATTTTCTGGAGGAGCATCACCAAGCCACGGAACGCATTCGTCAGGTGGAGCGCGACCTGTTCGACGTGGAGGCGAGCCTGCACGTCTCCGAGGTCAACGAAGCCCTGCGCCTGACCATTCCAGAAGAGGAAGACTTTGAAACCCTCGGAGGCTTCGTTCTAGCCCAATTGGGCCATATCCCCAGCCAGGGCGAGTCTTTTGTGTGGTCTGGCACCCGGTACGCTGTCACCGAAGCCAGCGATCGAAGGGTCATGTGGGTGCGCGTTTTACGCAGCGCATGAGGCCCTCTGATCGCGTATTTTCTGGGATCGCTGCACGCTCGGCACTGTGCTAGTATCGTTCCATGAATTCGTCGAATTCGTCCACGCAAGCCTTGCTATTGCGGCGCACGCCCTTCGGGGAGTCCTCGCTCGTCGTGCGCGTGTTGACGCCCGACCAGGGGCGCGTGGACTTGGTGGCAAAAGGTGCTTACCGCACGACCTCACGCTTCTTCGCTGTGCTGGACTGGTTCCACACATTGCAGGTGGGATTTAGACCCAAAGCCCAAGGCTTAACTCCCCTGCAAAACGCGGAATGGCAAGTTCGTAGAAAGCATATGACGGAGCGCAGGGACCGCTATTTGGCCGGGCTCACGGTGCTGGAGCTGTGCGACGTCGCGGCCCAACCGGGCATGCCCGAGCCTGGGCTGTTCGAGCTTGCCACAGGATGCCTGGATCACCTAAACTCCGGCAGCTTGCCGGCGGATCTTGAACTGGTGCTTTTCGAAGCCCACTTCCTAGAACTGCTCGGGGTGGCCCCCGCCCTTCTCCACTGCGCTTCCTGCGGTGGCGCAGCCCCCACTCCCCCTAGCTCCGACCGTGCGGCATTTTCCGCTGGCTCGGGAGGGCGACTCTGCGCCAATTGCGCCCTTGCAGCCCACCGATCGGGGCGCAGGGTCGGCACCCTGCCCATTCAAGTGTTGGAAGCTGCTCACAGCATTCCCTCCATCCCCCGCGACCTGCTAGCCTGTAATCTCCCAGACACGGATCTCGTGCTGCGCGTGCGAGATCTCCACGGCCGGTATTTGGATTACCACCTGGAATCCAGGCTCCGCACCCAACAGACTTTCCTTGGAACAACCCACCGCAACGCTCCAGAGCGCGGGCCCGCCCCTTCCTTCACCCCCCCTTCCCAACCGCATGACCCTGTCCGGAATCACGGCTCCCACTCGTCTTAGGGCCCTCGTCGGCTGCTTGGCGATCGTATCGTTGGTCGCTTGCCGATCATCCCAGGGCCCCAGTTACAGGCTTCCCGATTCCTACGAAGCCGAGCAAATTTCTCGGGTCATTTCGGCGGCCGACGACGACCTAAAGCTGGCCAACGATCCGGGCCTGGCCTTCGCGCGTCTGCAAGTGGCTGCCGCAACCGCGGGCGCCCGCGGCAAAGCTGGGCAGCAGTTGGAACGGGCGCGCTCGCAAGCTGCGGAAGTCCTGCTTCAAAAGCTACGCGATGAGGACGCCCCTCCCGGCTACTTCAAGCGCCTGATCGACGCTGGCTTGCAGCGCAACTTGGCCGTGCGCTCTCGCATCGCTCAAGCTCGGGCCTATCTGAATCGGGGCGAAAGGATCAAGTCCTACCGATTGATCAAGACACTCGATCGGGAATACCCCTTCCATGCGGAACGTGCCTCCTCTGGCGATGTGTTGGCCGATGCTGGCCTCAGCCTTGCCAAGGACCGCGGCCGCTATGCGCTAATTTTCCGCTACCGCAGATTGGCTCCGGAAGTGCTCGAATATTTAACAACCCAGTACCCCACCCATCAATCGGGACCCCAAGCCTACGAGCACATGGCCCGACTCTACGTGGAGTCTGGAGATTTGGAATTTGCCATCCAGCGACACGAGGACTTGATCGTCTACTTTGGCGATTCCCCGAGTGTGCCTAAAAGTCGGGCGATGATCCCTAGCCTGCGTTTGGACGTCATCCAACGTGCCGACTTCGATCGCCACCCGATGGAGCTTGCGCGCCAGGAATTGGAATCCTGGATCGCAACGTATGGCGGGCAACAGCGAGCGGAAGAAGACGGTGTGAGACAAAACCTCCTACTCGCTATCCGCCAGCTCTCCCAACACGATTCGATCGTCTCGCGCTTCTATCGCACCGTCAAAAACGAATCTGGGGCGGAGCTGCACGCACGGCGCGCCTTGGAATTAGCGCATGAAGGTGGCTCGGAAGAACAGATCGAAGCCGCTCAAAAGAAACTAGACAAGCTACTGCAGGCCTCCGACCCGACTCCTCGGCCAACACCTCAACAGCCATGATCGGCCCTTCACTACCCAGAACCTGGGTCCATTCCTTACGAGGCTTAGCCGCACGCTTCGCCATGGGCCTGTTCGCCCTCCAGCTTTGCTCGTGCGCTTACCGCGCGGGCTTTGATTTACCCGAGCGCTTCTCCTCGTATGGGGTGGAGATTTTCGCCAATTCCAGCCGGGAACCCGATCTGGAGCGCCCTCTGCACACGGCGTTGACGCGCACCCTCGCGGACCATGCTGGCGCCCGAATTCGACGCCCATCCCAGGCGGATGCGGTCATACGAGGTCGCATTTTGACCAGCGAGCGGCGCGCAGGCATCCGCAGCCCACAAAACGAATGGCTAGAGTCTGGCAAGCGCCTTTTGGTCCAGGCTGAGCTGGTGGACCGTTCCACGGGAGAAGTTCTGGCCCAGTCCCGAACCTTTGTACAGGTTGGATTCGTGTTCGAGGCACATGGCGGGGAGTCGGATGCCCGGGACTACGCCCTGGACAATGCGGCCCAGCGCTTGGTCATCGAGCTCTTACAGAAACTCAATGCGCTCGAATCTGAAAGATCTTCAGAGCAAGAGGGTAGCGAAACCCAGGTTTCCGCCCAATAATTCACTGCTCCGCCCAACCTAGGAGCGGCCACTGATTGTTTGGGGACGCCCCCCAGGCCGCGAATCCCCATGAATCCCAAGGGAACGGAGCCACGCCCTGTTTCCCCCTCCCCCTTGCCCGTAGACTGAGAAGGATTGCCGCATGCGCCTCTCCACAGGGATTCTCCCCTGGAGAAGGAACCCCATTCGGTCGATAGAAGCCCCATGCCGGACCCCAAGCCGCCCGTCCCCGAAAAAGGGACCCGCCCCAGGCCCTTTGGCCCTTTCCTCCTGTTCCTTACGGTCCTGGTGGTCGTTCTTATCGCCTTCGGTGGATCGCAATCCAGCAAGACCAAGGACCTGAGTCAGGATCAATTTCTCTGGCACTTGAACGTCGGGGACGTCACCACGCTCAAGACCCTCGACCAGGGAGAAGTGGTCGGCGAACTGACGGACGGAACCGAGTTCCGTGCTTCTTTCCACAACCTGGAGACGCGAGAAGACGAGTTCCAGCAACTCAAAGCTGCGCCCCAACCTGGCAAAATTCCAGCAGAGCAGCTGGTGGCTATCCTCAAACGTTCGGGCGACCCTATTTTCTTTCCGAAAGAGGCCAAGCATCTGACGACCTTCAAGCACATCGTGCTTAAAGGGGATCCCGACTCAAGGGATGACCAGGATGGGTCTCGGCTCAGCTCCGCGCCCAAGCCGGAACAGTCCGACGTTTTGATGGTCACTGGAACCGCTGCCCCCAACCGTTCATGGGCTGGGCTTGCGGATTCCTTGACCAACGCACCTGGAGAAAACGGTGGCCTCATTCGCTTCCAAGTCAACGGCTCCTCGGTCGCCCTCGAACAACAGCTGGCTGCGATGGGTGTTCAGATCGAAGCACTGACCTTCGACATCACACCCGACAGTGGCATGCGCCACACGAAAACCGACAACACGCTCAGTAACATTTTGATGATGTGGGGCCCGTGGTTGCTGATCCTGTTTGTCTTCATGCTCTTCATGCGCCAGATGCGCTCCCAGGGCGGTGGCTCGGGGGTGATGAGCTTCGGTCGTTCACGTGCGACCCTGTACAACAAAGAGAACGATACGGGGGTTTGCTTCGATGATGTGGCGGGCGCACAGGAAGCCAAAGACGAAGTTCGCGAGGTCGTCGAATTCCTCAAGAACCCCGGCCGCTTCACAATGATCGGTGGACGCATTCCCCGCGGCGTTATGCTCGTGGGCCCCCCCGGCTGCGGCAAGACGCTTCTGGCCAAGGCCATCGCTGGCGAAGCGGAAGTGCCCTTCTTCTCCATCTCTGGTTCGGACTTCGTGGAAATGTTTGTGGGTGTCGGCGCAAGTCGTGTTCGCGATCTATTCAAGCAAGCCCGTGAAAACTCCCCCTGCATCATTTTCCTGGATGAAATCGACGCGGTTGGACGCCGCCGCGGAAGCGGTATGGGCGGAGGACACGACGAGCGCGAACAGACGCTAAACGCCATCCTGGTGGAAATGGACGGCTTCGGCACGGATGACGGGGTCATCGTGGTGGCTTCTACCAACCGCCCCGACGTGTTGGATCCAGCACTGCTGCGCCCCGGCCGTTTCGACCGCGAAGTCACCGTAGATCTGCCCGATTTGGAAGGCCGCTTGGCGATTCTCAAGGTGCACCTGAAGAAGGTCAAACTCGCCGACAACATCGATACGGCTTTGCTGGCTAAGAGCACCCCCGGTTATTCCGGTGCAGACTTGGCAGCCATTGTGAACGAAGCCGCGATCATGGCTGTGCTCGCCGACTGCGACAAGATTCAGATGTCGCACCTCGAAGAAGCCACCACAAAGGTGCGCTATGGACGCAAGAAGACTTCTCTCAAGATCGAAGAGAGCGACCTTCGGGAAACGGCCTATCACGAAGCAGGCCACACGTTGGTCGCCTCCAAAATAGAAGCCGCCGACCCGCCCCACAAAGTCACGATCGTACCGCGCGGACGCTCCCTGGGATCCACACAGATGCTGCCCGAGCGCGAGTCGTTCAGCTACGGGCGCAAGAAGATGCACGGCCAATTGGCTGTATTGTTCGGCGGACGCGTCGCGGAAGAACTCTTCTGCGATGACATTTCTTCCGGAGCTAGCGATGACATTCATCGGGCGACCAAACTTGCCCGCTCCATGGTGAGCGAGCTTGGCATGAGCGAGCGTGTGGGCCCAATCAACTACGCGGATCGTCAGGGCTCCGATTTCCTCGGCACCGAGGTGATGAGTAGCAACATGCACTCCGAGGAGACCGCACGCATCATCGACGAAGAGATCGAACGCATCCTGCGCGAGAGTTATGCCCACGCGAAGAGCATCCTTGAAGAGAACCGCGAGGCCATGGAACGCCTCACGGCGGGCCTCATGATGTACGAAACCTTGGACCGCCCCGAGATCGAAAAGCTGATCGCAGGCGCCGACCCGGCAACCCTGCGACCCAAGCCGCCCGAGGAAGAACAACCCACTCCGCCCCCCGCCGAAACCGCGGTGGACCCGGAGACCCGGACTTCCGGCGCGGACGATCTGCCAGGCTTCTCGGGTGAAGCGGGACTCTCTCCGGCCTAGCCCGTGTCCACACCCCAGCGCGAGTCCTTCCTTGGCGGCCGGCCCGCCGGTCCCTGGCAGGACCTAGTATCCCCCATGGCCTTGGCCTTGGGGCCACGCTGGATCCGGACGGACCGGGCTTCCGATGGAGCGCCGCTACAGCAGTTTGCCCTGACCCCCGTTCGAGCGGCCCAGGCTCCTGGGCACGCTTGGCGCAACGAGCTTCTGCAGCTCGCACACGGTGCGCCCTGCGCCTACCGCCCAGTGGATGAATGCGCGCTTGGAACCCGGCAGGTGGAAGGACTCTGGAGCTTCACCGATGGCAGCCTGCACGGGGCAGGCCTACTGGCTCGTACACTTCACGAGGTCTGGCGTGCGGCCACGACCGCGCCGCCCAGGCCACAAATCATGGGGATCCTCAACGTCACCCCCGATAGTTTTTCCGACGGGGGACGCTACTCGAGCAGCTCAAGCGCACTCGCCCGGGCCATGGAAATGCGCGACCAGGGCGCGGACATATTGGACATTGGAGGCGAATCCACGCGCCCCGGCTCCGACCCGGTTCCTGCCGAAGAGGAATGGCGTCGCGTGGGGCCGGTGATCGAGGCCTTGGCCGGGAAATTCGATCGACCGATCAGTATCGACACGACCAAGGCGGAAGTGGCGCGCAGGGCCTTGGACGCGGGCGCCGATTGGGTCAATGACATCAGTGCGGGCACCTTTGACCCGGACATGCTGGCGCTAGTCGCGGAGCGCAAAGCTCCCTTTATCGCCATGCACTGCCCCACGACCCCCGACCGCATGCAGCTCTCACCCAGCTACGGGGATGTGGTCGCGGAAGTGGCCCACTGGCTTCGCAAACGCCTTGCTGCTTGCAAACAGGCCGGAATCGCTCCCGAAAATCTCTGCATCGACCCCGGCATTGGGTTCGGCAAGCGGTTGGACCATAACCTGTCCCTTCTTCGGCGACTTTGGGAATTGAACTCCCTAGGCTGTCCCATGCTCCTAGGTGTGTCGCGTAAGTCCTTTATCGACCACCTTGCGAAAGCCGAAGAGAATAGGACCCCTGGCCACCAAGCGGTGCAATCCGCTGATCGCCTGGGAGGCACAGCAGCCGCCCTATTCGCTTGTGTTTCCGGAGGGGCCTCCATCCTTCGAGTCCACGACGTGGGCGTCATGGTGCAAGCCGCCCAAGTCGCCCACGCCATTCAAATCCCCTCACCCCACGCCACCTAGTGCCCGACCTCACCTTGGAAAGCGTCTTTCAGGTATTGATCCTCGTTGGAGGGGTCTATCTGGTGCTTTCCTTGCTGCGGATTTCGCGTGGGAGTGGTTTGGTTCGCGGCCTGGGCGTGGCCTTGCTGGTGGTCGGCGTTGGCCTCTACTCCCTGGCCCGCGCATGGGGTCTGCACGAGCTAGAGCAAATTCTCGATGCCATCTTCGGCGTGGTCATCATGATGCTGGTGGTTTTATTCCAGCCCGAACTGCGCCGGGGGATACTGCGTCTGGGTGAACATGGCCTTCTGCGCCGTTTCGTCAAGACGGACAGCAAGGTGACCAGCGAGGAGATCTCGTCCGCCGTCTCACGCATGGCCAAGCGCAAGCAGGGCGCGCTGATCGTCATCGAGCGGCAAACCGCACTCGATTCCATCATCGATAAAGCCGTGCGTTTGAACGCAGAGGTCGGGTCGCTGTTGTTGGAGAGTATTTTTCAAGACAAGGGCTCTTTGCATGACGGCGCGGTCATCCTGCGCGGAGATCGCATCGTCGCCGCCGGAGCCATCCTGCCTCTCTCTGAGGATGAGAGTCTCAGCAAAACCACGGGCACGCGACACCGGGCTGCCCTCGGATTGGCGGAAGCTTCAGACGCGGTCACCATCGTCGTCTCCGAGGAGACCGGCGGAATTTCCATAGCGCATGACGGCTCCATGCTTTCGCGTATCTCTACGAATGCGATTCAAGAGGTG
>JBLFXY010000021.1:0-21639 GCA_047611645.1 Glaciecola sp. | reverse complement strand
AGCCATCGCTCGCTCGCGCTTTTTCGGAGCCGCTGCGCGCCTACCAGTGCCAGTGCTTCAGGGATTTCTTTTTGCGGTCTGGATCCTCGCTGGGAATCCAATGCACGTCGAACTTGCGATACCAAGTTCGCTGCCTACGGGCGAATTGGCGCGTCCGTAGGGCTATTTCTTCCAGGGTGTCTTGGGCGGAAAGGGTCCCGTCCGCCCAGGCCAAAACCGCACTGTATCCCAAAGCTTGTGCCGCTCCCTTGCAGAGACCCGGATGCGCGCGCAGACCTACAGCCTCCTCCTTCCATCCCGCATCCAGCATGATTTGTGCGCGGGCTCGAATGCGGGCATCGAGTTCCGGAACAGGTCGCCAAATTCCAACCAGGCGTGCGTTTTCAACACGCGGCAATGATTCCCGACCCCACTCTTGCTGCCATTCGGATAAGCGCTTGCCAGTCTGCTTCCACACCTCAAGGGCGCGAATGACGCGCCGGGTGTCGTTCTCGTGCAAGCGCGCTGCGCTCTCGGGATCCGCCGCTTGCAGCTCCTCGAATAACGCCTGCTTGCCCACCAGGTTCAAGTGCTCTTCCAGGCTCCCACGCAAAGCGTGATCCACGGCCGGCCCTTCAAACAATCCGCGTAAAAGCGCGGCCAAGTAAAACCCGGTGCCCCCCACAAAAAGCGCTTTGTTCCCGCGCGCTTGAATAGACTTCAAGACAGTACGCACCTCAGCCATGAAGCGCTGCACATCATAAATCTCGTCCGTGTCCACCAGGTCGATCATGTGATGCGGAACGCGCGCCAAATCCTCCACGCTGGGCTTGGCCGTGCCAATATCCATGCCCCGGTACACCTGCATGGAATCCAAAGAAATGATCTCAGCGCCCACCTGCTCAGCGACCTGCAACCCCAGGGAACTCTTTCCGCTGGCCGTGGGTCCCAGGAGAACGTTGAGGGGTTCCACGTCCAAGGGGTCAATATCAGGAGGATTCATCGTGCGGAATTATAAAGAAAGGGCCCAGGTCAAATGACATGCAGCCTGCGACGTATCCATTATAACGGCTGGAACGGGTCAGCATCACCCGTGGGATCGCGTGCAGCGGCCCTTGGTTTTTGGAGCCGGAAGTCTATCTTGATGACCATGGCCCCCACCCGATCGATTACCGTTTCTCCTATGCTAGCCACCCTACTGATCCTCGTTTTAGCCCCCTTTTCGGCGGCTGCATCCCAGACGGGAGCCCCCGCCCCCGAGTTGCCCCAAGGATTGCCCACCACGGCTCCCGGACCGCAGGCGGAAAAGTGGGTCGCAAGCGATGGCAAGGAGGCCACCCCAGGTCGCATTCCCGGGGGCACCTCCGAGACGGCCATCCTGCTGTGGGGCGAGGTCCTCGCCGCCAGTCGTATCAAAAAGGCAGAAGGCCCCACTCCGCCGGTCACATCCTTCGATTTGACCTTCGACGTGCGGCTGCGCACCCAGCCCAATGCCCCCAGCAACGATGAAAAGGTAAACTTCCTCTTCATGGACCAAGGCCGTGGTTACCTGAGCGCCGAGTTTCAAAATAGCCACCGGCGTACGATTCGCGGAGACCAGGGAGATCACCTATTCGATGGCAAAGAATGGGTTTCCCTGCAAGGACGCGAAGACCAGGAGAGTCGGCGCGAATTGAACCGCTGGGTGGCCATCGCGCGCAACTTCGTGGCTCTGACACAACCGGCCGCTGTGCGATTGATCGAGTTGAAAGAGCTCACGCCCTTGGAACAAGCATTAGTGACGGAGCCGGCCTCGGACGAGATCAGAAAAGAGACCGCCCCGCTGCTACGCGTCGAATTCGGAGACGGTCGTTTCTTATCCCTGCCCAACGCAAAACTGCAAAACGTTGCCAAAGGACTACGCTGGCTAGAAGTGACCAGCCCCGACTTCCGCCTATTCGATTCGGGCGATCGGTTACCCGGAACCCCAGCCAGCGCCTATCGCGCCATGCTCGGGCTGGACAAGGATGGACGGGTTCGCTTGGCCCAATTCCACGAGAACCACGGCGGTGCCGTACGCTTACAAGGCGCCCTCTTCGTCGAGATCAAAAGCTGGAAAGAGCTGCCCAACGGCTACGTGCTGCCCAAAGAAATCAACACCTTCCGCTCCGACGCCACCAGGGGTGACACCACGTTCGAGGCACTACCTGCTATGGGGCTATGGCTGTTCACCCGCTATGCGCGCATCAACCCCAAGAGCCCCAAACTCAAGCCCGCCAACTTCGCGCCACAGTAGTGTCGGATACGGTGTCGTATCCGACACCGCATCCCTAACTGCGATGGAAAGCCTTTTCCAGGTCCGACAGGGTAAAGCGTACGCGGGTGGGCCGACTGTGCGGACAAGTCTGATCACTCTCCAATTCACCGGCCCGTTGCAACAGCGATTGAATATCGCTTTCGCGTAATTCATCCCCCGCCATGATCGATGATCGGCAAGCGGCCGAGTGCAAGACCTCTTCGATGACATCCTCTGCATCGGGCAACTTACCGTCGCGCCCCAGGATTTCGATCAGATCGCGCACGACCCCTTCCGCATCGGGATTTTTCAACCGACTCGGCAAGCCGTGCACAGCCAGGGTTCCTTCGCCAAAGGCCTCGATCATGATTCCGATGCGCTCTAGGGATTCTTTGTGACCGAGCAACAGGCCCACGTGGGCGCGGGAGCAATCCACGGTTTCAGGAATCAGTAAGCGCTGCACCGCCACGGAGTTTTCGCGCACGTCCTTGCGCATCATTTCGTAGGTCAAGCGTTCATGCAATGCATGCTGATCGATGATTTCGAAACCGTCCGGCATGCCGCGCACGATGTAGGTGCGATCCACTTGAATGAAGGGCCCCGCATAGCGATCCACCGCCTTCCAATCCGCCCCGCTGGAAACATCGGATTCATCCCTAGGTCGAAACTGGGCCACGCTGGACTCGGGAGCTCCGAACACGCCGGAGCCTCCGACGGGCCCGCTCTCATGCAAGGGGCGACCAGAAACCTCGCGCACAACGACGGGCCCTTGCCCCCCCTGCGAAGGGCTGGAAGGCAGGGGCAGATACCCCGCGCCCAGCTCCGCCTCGCGTCGTTCGCGACGGGCGCGCGTTTCCATGAGCGACTCGCCCGGGGTAGCCATGTCGGTCTGAACCACCGCAGCGCGCAGGGCCTTGACCAGGAAACCGAACATGGGCCGGCTGTCACGAAAGCGCACCTCGGCCTTGGCGGGGTGCACGTTCACGTCCACACGCGACGGGTCCACACTCAGGCGTAGGAATGCCACCGGTTGGCGGCCGGGATCCAAAAACCCGTGATAGGCATCCTTGAGCACGCGGATCAAAAGTTTATCCCGCAGCATGCGTCCATTCAGGAACCACATTTGACGCCCGGTATCTCGCCGCGAAAATCTCGGGGGAGCCACGTACCCGGTGATTTGCATGCCGTTGGACGAAGCGTCCACGGGCACCAATTCGTCGGCCAACTCTGCGCCAAAGGTGCGACGAATGCGCCCCAAAAAATCCATGCCCGGCTCCACATCGAAGACGCGTTTGCCGTCACTCGTCATGACAAACCCTACCCCATCGTGGGCCAGAGCCAAGCGTTGCACGATGTCCACGCAGCGCGCCAACTCGGTCGAGGTGCGCTTGAGAAATTGGCGGCGGGCTGGGATGTTGTAAAACAGGTCGCGCACTTCGAGGGTCGTGCCGCGCGGTCCCCCCGCTTCGGTCACGGGCTGGATGCGTCCGCCTTCCGCCACGATGCTGGCTCCCACCGCAGCGCCCTCGGGACGCGACAAAATACGACAGCGGGCCACGGACCCCATGGAAGCCAAAGCCTCCCCGCGGAAACCCAAGCTGGAGATATGTTCCAGGTCAGCGGACTCGCTTAGCTTGCTGGTGGCATGGCCCTCGAAGGCCAAGGCCAAATCCTCCGCGTCCATGCCGACTCCATCATCCACCACGCGCACCAACCCCACGCCGCCCAGTTCCAGATCTACACGGATCTGCGAGGCGCCGGCGTCGAGCGCGTTTTCGGTGAGTTCTTTGACCACGGAGGCGGGTCGTTCGATGACCTCGCCAGCGGCGATTTGGTTGCGGACAACCTCGGGAAGTAATGCGATTCGACCCAAAGGGGAGCTCCTGATTGCTGGAAAGGGGGCGGCGGATTTAGATACTAGCACCTGGGTCCCCCAGGCGGGAGCCTAGCGACGGGTCTTACGGCGCCAAGAAAGCGCTAGAACCACAAAGTCGTTGGCATCGATGGCGGCTCCGCTGCGAGAGGTGCGTTCGAGCTCCTGCAAGTCCCTGTAACAACTCTTCCACTCCTCGGGGGAGCGCAGGGCAAGGCGGGCCTCGAAAGCCTTGGCTGCGACTGGAGAGGCCTTGACCCCGGCCTGGGCGCGGGCCTCAGAAGCGGTTCCACCCGCGGAAAGCACCTCCGCCCCAGCCACCAACTCGCGAAGTTTGCTGGAAAGGGCCGCAATGAGCAGGGCGATGAGAGCTCCGCGATCCAAAGTGCGCGCACCATCGCGCCCTTGAAATCCGGACTGGAACAGGGTCTCGATGCCCGCCGTGGCGCGGGCCACATCACCGGCCAGCATGGGTTCTGCCAAGGTGAAGGGCGAAGCATTGCCCTCCCAAATGACCTGGTCGCGCAGGTTGCCCTGTCCATCCTGCTCGCCCTGCTGCACTCGATCGAGCTGACGATCCAGAGCAAAGAGGTCGTTGCCCGTGGCAGCCACCACATAGGCCGCTTGGTCCGCCCCCATGGGGATCTTGCGCTGGCGAGCACGGGCCACCAACCAAATGACAACTTCCGCCTTGCGAGGATCAGGATCCCACGGCGGAGGTGAATCCCAAAGCTTGCGACAAGCGATGTTCCACGCGCCGGCTTCGACAAGTTTCTTGACCAGGGTTTGATTGCCGCGCAGACCCGCGCCCACCAAAACAACCATGCTTCCGTCGCCAGCGGCCGCTCGCGCCAGAACAGCATCGGGAAAGGCTTTCGCCCCCGCGACCGCTGTCTTTTTAAGCAAGGCATCCGCGCCCTTCACCAGGAACAGGCGCGCACTGGCGAACAAAGCCCCACCCAACAGGTCACCCACCAAGTCCTTGATTTGAAAGTCCGGATCGGCCGTGTCATATCGGCAGAGCTCCAGCTCCGCTGCCGTTCCCGCTTTGGTCAGCATGGCCACGGCCTCATCCACGAAGTAGCGTTCCTCGCCCCGCAGAATGACGGCACTAGGTAACTGGCCTCCGGTCAGTTCCCTAGCCAGGCGTTGAATCTCTTGCTGGGGAGCGGCCTCAGCTTTACGCTTGCTAGCAGCCATTAGATGCCACCCCCGCCACCGACAAAGCCCATGTCGAGTACCAAACCGACGAGCAACAGCACGCCGATCCAACCGTTGATCGTAAAGAAGGCCAAATTCACGCGGCTCAGATCGTCCGCCTTCACGAGGCTTTGCTCCCAAGCCAAAAGACAAGCGCTGACCGCCACCGCCACTGCGTAGATCCATTGCAAGTGAGCACCGCGGGTGAACAGAACCAGGCAAACCACGGTGCCGACATGTAGACAACGGGAAATGACCAAGGCCTTAGAAACGCCGAAGCGTGCGGGAATCGAATGCAATCCATGCTCCCGATCATAGCCCGCATCCTGGCAAGAATAAATCACATCGAAACCGGCCACCCAGCTCCACACGGCCAGGGCCAACCAGCCGACGGGATTCCAAAGGTCCTGCAAACTACCGCGGATGGCGATCCACGCAGCCAGCGGGGCCAAGGCCAAGGCCAACCCCAATACCATGTGTGCCAAAAAACTGAAGCGCTTGACCAGGCTGTAACCCAAGAGCACGGCGAGAACCGGCAGGGCCAGTTTGCCCGAGAGCGGATTCAGAGCCCAAGCGGCGCCCACAAATATCGCCGACGCAAGCACCACCACCAACAGCACGAAATTGGCGGACAAGACGCCCCTCGGAATCTCGCGACCTGCCGTGCGCGGATTGCCCCCATCGATATCCCGATCCGCGTAGCGATTGAAGGCCATGGCCGCCGTGCGCGCCGCGACCGCTGCCACAAGGATCAGAGCCAAAGTATTGAGCTGCGGCATACCACCCGCCGCTAGCCAGGCGGCTTGCAAAGCGAAAGGCAGGGCGAAAATCGAGTGACCAAATTTCACCATGGAGAGCACATGCTTGATGCGTGCGATCAATCCGCCCCTCCCGCGCCGCTCGGCGGTTGCGTACCCGGTTCCTCAGGCAATTCCTTAAGTCCCGCCCAACGTTTCCCCAAATGGTGCTCCACACCCAAGCGGTCCAACGCCTTGCCCACCCCATGGTCCAAGAGGTCCTGCAGCGTTTCTGGGTTGTGATACCAACCGGGCATGCAGGGAAGAATTACCGTGCCCAGTTCCGCCAAGCTCAACATGTTCTTCAGGTGCACGCGGGACAGGGGCGTCTCGCGCGGCATGATCATCAAAGTGCGTCCTTCCTTGAGCGCCACATCCGCCGCACGCTCGACCAGGTTGGAACTGAAGCCCGCCGCCACGCGCGCCATGGTCCCCATACTGCAAGGCACCAGGATCGTCGCCTCGATACGTGCGGTTCCCGACGCGGGCTTACCGCCCACATCACGTGGGTCGTAACAACTCACGCGCCCTAAAGCCTCGGGTCCAATCCATTCCTCCAACAAATCGGGCAATCCCTCGCCGTTCTCCCCGCTGTTCAAACCCAACTCGTGGGCCATCACAAGCGAGCCTGCGGGCGTCAAACAAACATGCACCTCGTGCTCCAAGGCCACCAGGGCTCGGATCAAGGTCTGCGCGAAACGGTGCCCGCTCGCGCCGGTGATACCCACAAAGAATCGACTCATTGGAAAACAGCTGGGCCTGCGCCCAGGCATAAGGCCAGGTTAAATACACCGTGACTGATAGCCGCTACACCAGCTCCACGCCAGCGAAAAAGCCCAACCAGCAGCATGCCTGCCAGAAAGCGATAGGTGAAGAGCGCGGGCCGAAATGGTTCGCCCCCCACGCCCAGCCATGCCAAGCCCCCCTGCAGATGGTAGGCAGCAAACAGTAAAGAAGACACAATCCAAGCGGTGCCCTCCGCAATGGGGCGCACCATGCGGAGCGGCGCCCCCATGAACTGCACCCATTCTCGAGCCGCTAAGTAGAGCAACCCGAATAGACCGACCCGGAACACGAGCTCCTCCCAGGCTGCTCCGCCCATGGAAAACAAGGCCAGGGTTTGGTCTTTAATGGCCACATCGCCCAGCGCGGGCAGGGGCGGCAAGGCATCCCCCAGGGTGCCAACAAAAAACACCAACAGCGGACCCAATGCGAGAGCACCTAATATGCCCTCCAACCACACCCGCATGATGAGCGGCCCGAGCCCCCATTGCCGGCGCACGCAATGCACCAGGGCCCAAGCAGCAAACACACCCAGCAGAATGCGCCGCACCCAAACCTGAGCCTCCCCCAACGGTGCCAGGGGATAGGTCAAGATCATCTCCGATCCATTGCGAACCGCCCCACCACTTTGTGAGTAAGCCACTTCATAGGCCACCAAAAGTGGCGCCATAGCAAGGAAACCAAGGGGGACCCCGCGGCTCAAAGGCAATTCGTCGGACTCTTCGCCGTCAAACATAGGCTGGTCCCTAGGAATCCTGCGGCTTGCTGCCCCAATGCAAGCACGCGATACCCGCGGTCATGGACTTGAAGCCCACGTCCCCAAAACCGGAGGCTCGCATTTTATCGGCAAAGACATGCGGCTTGGGCCAAGCCAATACGGAGCGCGGAAGATAACGGTAAGCCTCTTTGTCGCCGGAGACCAAGCCGCCGATACGGGGCAGGATTTGGTTGAAGTACAGGCGAAATGCTTGACCCGCGGGACCGCGCGAAGGCGGCGGAAATTCTAGGATCATGGCCTTTCCACCGGGCCGCAGCACGCGCAGCATTTCGGCCAAGCAACGCTCGGTGGATTCCACGTTGCGAATACCGAAGGCCACGGTCGCCACGTCCATGGATGCATCGGGCAGGGGCAAGTACTGCGCGTCCCCTTGCACGAACATAACGGGCATGTGCGGTCCCATAGCCTCTTGCTTGCTAGGTGCGAGCTTCACCATCTCGTGGGTGAAATCCGCTGCGATCACCTGCGCACCTTGCTGGGCAAAGAGCAGGCTCAAGTCCCCAGTACCGCAGCACAGATCCACTACACGCTTGCCCTTGAGTTCACCGGCTCGAGCGATGACAGCCTTGCGCCAGCGATGGTCAATGCCCATGGAAAGGGTCTTATTCAAACCGTCGTAGGTGCCCGCAATACGGGCGAACATGGAACGGACTTCTGTGGGGTCGGGCATAGCAAATCCAGGGCCACACAGGGTACCGGATCGCGAGACCTTGCCCTACCCACCACTTGCCTCCCGCTCGATAATTCTTAAGGTCGGTCCACCGCAGCGCAACAAGGCGCTCCACCGATGCAGTCCTTGCGCCCCGCAGACCGAGTTTTACTGGCTCCCCTCGGCAAGCCAACACCTTCCCAGCACACCTTCCCAGCACACCGGCTCAACAGCCTTGCGCAAGCATGCCGGTTAACAAAACGTGGGCCAGCGAAAACAAGTTTCGCTGGCCCACGTGTTTCTTAGCGAGTGACTTACTGGCGCCAGTAGTGGCCCAAACCAATCGTGTTGGGTGCAGAGATCGACTGGGTTCCCAACTGATAAGGGTTCACGTCCAATCGCGAGCTACCCGCTGAGCCGATACGAAGCACGTCCACGACTCCGGATCCGTTGTTGGAGTTCGGAATCGCGGCGAACATGTAGCCGGATTCGGACACGTTGACGATGCCGCCGTTCGGGCTGTTGCGAACCATTCCCTTGCTGTTTTGCGGCAAGGGCGAGTTCGTGGTGTCAGAGAAGTCGGACAACACGTTCGGAAGACCACCGAAGTTGCGCTGGTTATCAAAGGCCACGTCGACGGGAACGCCGGACAACTGATCTTCACCGAGTGAGATCAGAATCCCCATTTCCATGTCCCGGATTCCAGGCAGAGTGACGGTTCCGAGGGGAACCTGACCGCTGTTGGAGCTCTGGATGTAAAGGTGGCTCAAGGCGCCTTCGCCAGCAGAACCAGGGTTCTGCGTCACCGGATCCAAGGGCCCCTCATGCACAACCCAAGCGCCTGCGGCTAGGTTACGCGGGTCGGGTTGGATGGTCTTCGGGTTGAGGAAGGTGAAGGGCGTAATGCCCAAGATGTCGTCGAAACCCCAGCCGTTGACCCCATTGGGACCTGACTCGAAAATCGCAACCGAACCGGAACGGTTCAGCACGTAAGCGAAGTACACGCCACGGTTGAACGAGAAGCCGACCATGCGGGGGAATACGCAAACCTCGAAGGGGCGGTTCAGCTGGGAGCTGATCACGCGACGAACCTCGAGCGAAGATGCCGAAATCAGCGACAAGGAGCTGTCCAGCTCGTTGCAAACCAGAATGTCTTCACTTTCGGGCTGCCATGCGATTCCACGGGGACCACGGCCAACCACGGTCTCTTTGACGACCGTGTGGAAGGAAGAGGATGAGGGGTCGATATCCACGAAGGAAACCGTGTCCGCGGACTGGTTGGTCACGGCCAAGAAGTCCAGGTTCGGGCCGATAGCCAAGGAGGTCGGGTCCGCCACCGAAATACGGTCGACGACCACCATACGGTTGGAGTTCAAGACCACGACTTCGCGGCGTTGACGATCCAGCACATACAGGAAGTGACCGATCTGCTGACGGATTTGGTACAGGTTACAAGCGGCGTTGAGCACTTGCCCCTGGGAGGGGCCCATGAAGTACTGGTTCTGCTCACCGGACAACAAACCAGACGGCGGGCTCGGGTTCAAGCCTGTCGGGGTACCGAAGGGATCGCCGGGCACCAACAGGTTGTTGCGCAGCGCGTTGTTGTTACGACCCGCCGGGGCCGGACCGATCGCGTGGTCCACTGTGGTCGGCTCTTGGGCGTTCAAGAAAGGAACAACACACAGGGGCGGGAACACCAGGGGCGGCGGGTTGGGGTGCGGGGACCAGGAGATGAAGTTTTCAGCACCTGCGGTCACACCACCAAATTGGTTGGCTGCTGCGGGCGCGATCGTGTTCGGACCACCGGCCACTGCAACGGAGATTTTAATACCGTCCGCGGCGCAGACGTCACCACCGATCAGTGCACCACCGGATTGACATCCGGTCACGGCAGCGTTGTTGAACACGCTATCCAGCGAATGTCCCACGTGCAGGTCCGAAACATTGGAAATGGTCGGCGACTTGACGAGCAGGCCGCTCAAGGTGCTGTCCAAGGTCAGAGTGAAGACACCTGCGGAACCACCGTCGATGGTACAGGTACCAGCCTGGAGCGCAGGAAGCAAACCGGACTGCTGGGACACGTTCGGGTTGAAGGGGAACTTGGACTCACCTTCGCGGGCGATGCCTGCGGTGTGGGTCGGATTACCGGTTCCTTGACCGTATCCGTTCAAGTCGATGACCGACAGACCGGGCTCAGATCCGGTGCGGAATGCGTAGATGGCGTCGGGCAACACGGGCGCGTTGGCCAAACCAGGGCCTGCGCCGGTCACAAAGAATGTGGTCGCACTCAGAGTGTTGAGGTTCGCATTGAGGATGCTCGGATCCAGGAGGTCCACGTTTTGCGCCAAGTCCTCGATGTGGCCCGCGTTCACGGAGATATCCACGTTGGAAAAGGTCGAGCAGTCTTGGAAGACCGGGCCCGCTCCGGGGAAGTGGAAGCCAGGTATGACCTCATACAGGGTCAGGTCGTAGACACTCACCGGACGTTGGGTGAAGGGCATGGTGGTCGATCCCGTGACCGGACCGAACTTCATGTCAAAGCTCGGGCTCGTGTTGGGAGCGCTAGCACCATCGAGGGGCCCCAAAGAAAGAGGTTGGATGGGCTCGGAGAACTCCACGCGCAGGTAGGTCAACGGGTCGACGCCAACGTCGCCGTTGCCGGGGCTGATGGAGGGAGCGTTGAGCGGCGGCGGTGCGGTGATGATCTCGGGCGGCAAGTTGTCCGGGCCAACCGTCGTCGCGCCTAGGGCGGTGAACGTCAGTTCCTTGTCGTTGGTTCCGGACAAGGCCGTGGTGATCCGCATACGGACCGTGAGGCCAGTGGGGAATGTTTCGTGGGTGGACAGGTCGTTGTCCGCATCGGGGATGAAGATCAGCGTCTTCGACGAGACCAAGTCGAGGGATCCGGGAAGCTGCGACTGGGTTCCGGGGAAGCCGAGGGCTCGGCCATCCAAGATCACCGGCGAGTTGCTGCCTGATGCGGCTGCGACCCAAGTCGTGAGCTCCGTGGCCCCTGCGCCGTTGGTTGCATAAGTACGTCCCCCTACCAGTACACGACCCTGAATAGGTGCCGAGTCTCCCGAGATGGAGTCGATGGCGGTCACGCTCACCGCAGCGGCCAAACCGGAGTTCGACTGCGCACCCGGACTTCCGTCCAACACCGTGTCGATGTCGATGTCCTGGGTGAATGAGGCGTAGATGTAGTGGTTACCCGCAGCACCCGTCCACAAGAGGGGGTCCTCATTGAATTTGGACACCGGGATGATCGGGTTGCCGAGGCGCAGGTTGTCGATCAGAACCTGTTGGTTCAACACAGGAACAATGACCGGTAAGGTCTGCCCAAACTCGTCCAGCTTCTGAATGCGGTAGGGCAAGAGCTGGCCAAAGCCATTGGACATGACGGTCAGGTTCATCACGGCGGAACTACCTCCGCCGGAACTCTTGTCTTCAAACCCACCGCAAGCGGATATGGCAAGGAGGGCGGAAGCTGCCAAAGTTGTTTTGATTCCCTTGGGGAGGGAAGCAACACAGCGCATCGGGTCAGTACTCATAGAGACTCGCAATTCGAGGGGGGGTGACGGGGCGACTTGGCTCCGCAAGGACGGCCAAAGCCTACTCATATGGGGTATGAAGGTACAACTTCTGTGCCGAAGCTCCTGTAATACAGGCTCCGACACATCCGTTCATGGGGGTCATACCCCTTCTGAGCCCTCAGGTTAGCCAAATTGCCTGCGATAACGCAGCCCCCGCACCAGAAAACATGCCGGGGGGGCGTGTCAGAACGCTCAGGTTGAGCGCTATCGATCTACATTTCCAGCGCTGCCCCCCTCCTGCAGCCCCGAAATGAGGGCTCCAGCCACGCTCCACCGATTGGCCCCAGGGACAAGAATCTCAAATTTCTCATCGCCCGGACCGCAACCGGAGCGTTCCCGGTCCAACGGGCAGCACTCCGCGCCGTGTCCGCCGTGTCCGCCGTGTCCGCCTCACCCAGCCGGGATCGGGACGACCGCTATGGACCCCCCCCACCAAGAACCCTGCCGGCTTCAAACCCAAACCTATCGCCAAGCCCCCCTCGGGTCCGTGGGCTGCGAGACTCCTCACCGGGAAGCTGCCGATAATGAACGGGCCTGCCAAGCGCCTAAAGGATAGAATCACGCCCATGGCCACAGACCATGTCTTCAACCCCGAAGCCCTCGAAGGTTCCCAACCGGAGCCGAGGCCCGAAGAAGCCCCCTTCGAAAACAGCCTGAGGCCCGCCCACCTGGGTGAGTTTATTGGCCAGGAACGAGTCGTACAGGACCTGACCTTGGCCATCCAGGCTGCCAAAGGTCGCGGGGAACCTACGGATCACATCCTATTCTCGGGCCCTCCTGGATTGGGCAAGACCTCCTTATCCCGCATTCTGGCCACGGAGATGGGCGCTCGCCTACACGCCACCTCGGGGCCCGCGCTGGAACGGCCCAAGGACTTGGTCGGACTGCTGACCCACATCGAACGAGGAGACGTCTTGTTTATCGATGAGATCCACCGCATCCCGACCACCGTGGAGGAATACCTCTATTCCGCCATGGAGGATTTCTCCGTGGACATCACCCTCGACACAGGCCCCAACGCAAGGCTCATCACCCTGCCGCTCAAACCGTTCACCCTGGTCGGAGCCACCACGCGCGAGGGCCTACTCTCCGCCCCATTCCGCGCGCGCTTCGGGCTCTTCGAGAGACTGGACCCCTACCCCGCTGCGGAACTGGTGCTCATCATTCAGCGCGCCGCCGGACTCATGGACATGCAGATCGAACAAAGCGCGGCCGCCTACCTTGCGGAACGTTCGCGCGGCACACCCCGCATCGCCGGTCGCTTTCTGCGCCGCGCACGAGATCTGGTGCAGGTCCGTGGCCAAGCGACCCTGGATTTCGCGACCGCACAAGAAACCCTGGACCGACTAGGCGTGGACGAAAACGGCCTGGAGGAAATGGACCGCCGCGTACTCCAATGCTTGGCGAACCAAGGCGGTGGGCCGGTCGCTATCAAGACCATCGCCGCCGTGGTCGGCGAAACGGACGATACCCTGCAAGACGTCTATGAGCCCCATCTCTTGCGTTGCGGGTACATAAAGAAAACCGCTCGCGGACGCATGCTGACCCCCATGGGCGCCAAACTCGTCGGATTCAATTTCCCGACCCAGGGGCAGCCCCCCCTATGAAAAGGACCCCCGGCGTCAAGCGCCTTCTGCTCCTGGGTGGCCTTCTCTGCGGAGCTGCTTGGCTGAGCCCTTGCACACCTCCGCGCTCCCTGCGACCCGTGCGCGAAGCATCACCCGTTAGGCCCGCGCTCCAACTCCCACGACAGGTTTGGGTGGTGCTTTCCGCCTTCGAAAACCAAGCGAGTTGCCAGGTGCAACTAGCCACTTCAGAAGCCAAGAATTCCGCCCCTCTCGAATTCACGATTCGTGAGCGGCAAGTCCATTGCAACGACGGCCGCCTAGGTGCGAACCTGACAACCACCCTGCGCTCGCCCTTTGAAATCAAAGGGCGGCAATACCTGGGAAACCTCAAAGTGCAAGTCCACAAAAAGGGTGGCTTGCGCGTGCTGGTGGAAGTGAGATTGGAACACTATGTGGAAGGCGTCGTATCAGCTGAATTGCCCCTTTGGTCATCGCTTCCAGCCGAGCTGCAAGCCCAAGCCATTGCCGTACGTACTGACACGGTGGCGGCCCTGACCCGGCAAGGCATGGGCACTACAGGATTCCTTTGGGACGGGGTCCAGGACCAGGCCTATCACGGCAATTTCCGCCCCGGTCCTTCGCGCGGAGAGCAGTCCGCCGCGGTGCGCCTGCGCCGCGCGGTCGAAGCCACGCGCGGCCAAGTGCTGCTACAAGGGAATGGCCTGCTCGATGTGCGCTATCACGCCTCTTGTGGAGGGCGGACCGCGGATCGCTCTACGATTTTCCCAGGCACTCCAGCGAGCGCCATGGTCGCCTGCGCCCCGTGTGCGAAGCGAGCCACCTTGGAAGCCGGAGCGCCTGCCGAGCGCCGCCCCGTAACCTGGAAACTGCACCTCTCCAAGCCGGAGTGCCTGACCCTCGCCGACCGCTGGGGCTTGGGAACGCGCCTTCTGAAACTCAGTCCCACCAAGATCGACGCGGGAGGACGCTGGCAGACCGTGCGCCTGGTCGGCAACAAACGCGCTGCGGATGTGCCCTTGGATCTCATGCGCAAGCAGCTGGGTTACGGACGCCTCAAGAGCGGTCGCATCCTGTTCGTGGAGCCCGTTTCCGGGATTCCCAACGCGCGTGGTTTGACGCTAACCGGACTGGGTCGCGGGCACGGTGTGGGCCTTTGCCAAGAAGGAATTCATGACTACGCAGCGCAAGGCATGGGTTCCCAAGCGATCTTAGAACACTATTATCCGGGCTCCCGCGTCGAGCGACTAGGTCTCGACCTGCGCTTCTAGCACCCGACTCCCCCCCCGCTTTCAAGCCCCGCCCCCCCCTTGAGCCACGCCTCTTCCTTCTCCTTTACCGTCGAAAACGAAATCGACGGGCAACTCGCTCGTACCGGGGTTTTCCACACACCGCACGGATCGGTCCCCACCCCGGCTTTCATGCCCGTGGGCACGCGCGGATCGGTCAAAGCCGTTTTGCCGCGTGATGTAAAAGAAGCGGGAGCCACCATGGTTCTGGCCAACACTTTACACCTGGCGCTGCGCCCCGGTGCCAAGGTCGTACGCGACCTGGGCGGGCTGCACAGTCTCATGGACTGGTCTGGCCCCATCCTGACCGACTCCGGTGGCTACCAAGTCTTCAGCATGGCGGATGTGAGTAAGATCAGCGAGAAGGGAGTCACCTTCCGTTCGGTCATCGACGGCAGCCCCATGCATCTCTCCCCCGAATCGGCCATGGAGATCCAAGTCGATCTGGGAGCGGACGTGATCATGGCCTTTGACCAATGTCCTTCCGACCCCCACGATCGCAAGCAGGTCGAGGAAGCCACCAATCGCACCCACCGCTGGCTGGCGCGCTGCGAAAAGCGCTGGCTGGAATTGGGCGGGTTGGACCGCGGCCAGGCCCTATTCGGCATTGTGCAGGGTGGCTGCTTCGAGGACCTGCGGCGTGAATCGGTGAAGGCCATCACAAGCCACAACCTGGTGGGCTATGCCATTGGCGGAATCAGTGTGGGTGAAGGCCGCGAAGCTATTCGTGATGCATTTGCCATGACCACACCACTGCTACCCAAGGACAAGCCACGCTACCTGATGGGCATCGGCACGCCCGTGGATTTCTTCGACGCTGTAGCCCAGGGAGCGGATCTTTTCGACTGTGTCACGCCCACACGACACGGGCGCAATCACCAAGCGTTCACAAGTCGCGGGCGCGTCAACCTACGCAACCAGGCTTGGACCTCATACACGGGCCCCTTGGATCCAGATTGTCCCTGCACCGCTTGCACGAATTACCCTGCGGGCGCAATTCGGCATCTCTGCAACGTGGGCGAAATGTTGGGCGGCACCCTACTCAGCATTCACAACCTGACCTTCTTTCACCGACTCATGGCCGACATCCGACTGGCCGTGGCCGCTGGCACTCTAAGCCAGCTTCGAGAAGAGGTTCTGCCGCGCGTGGAACCGCGCTTCAAACCCACTTCTACTTGCGGTTGAAGTCGGGGCAGCTCGTAGCGTTGGGGCGCTCGGGCCGGCGACAGGCATCGCCGTAATCCCACTTGCAACGGTCGCAAAGGGCCGAAGAACCGCCCAGGGCGAACAAACGCCGTAGCAAGGCATTCCACTTTTGAAGAAGCGCTTTCACGGGCACACATGAAAAAGGGGGCGGAACGGCATGGCCATTCTGCCCCCCAATCATTTCCTAGCGGAAGGTTCCAGAGCCCGCGATGACCTCGATGCGCGAAACATCGATGAGCCTCAAGACGGCGGGAGTTTCTAGGGTCATACGGGTTGCGGCGCGGCGCGTCTGGCCTTGCAGGCCCACCTGGTACCCTTCGAACATTTCCATGTTATAGCGACCGGATGCACAGGCGATCTCGACCTTACGCTCCCCATCCCAACGCACGAAGTAGATTTTCTCTCCGGCTGTGGTCTCGCTTTCCACCCAACCGCGGGCGACGAATCGCCCCCAAGTTGCGGTATTGCGCAGGTCGATTCGCTCCTGTTCTTCCGCAATCGCACGGCCGCGTTGAAAGTTACGATCCTTCTCCTGGGCCAATTCCATACGTAGCTTGGCCACCCCTTGATGCACCTTGAGTTTCTCAAGTTGCTGGATGGTCAACTGGCGCACGGTAGTTCCCGCGGGTGCCATATCCAAAACGCGATGGTATGCCTGCTCGACGGAATCGAGTTGTTCTAGGGTGACGTTGCCATCCGCAATCGCCTGCGCGAACAGGTGATCCGCATAACGCAGCGACTTGGTGGCCTCGGGCCGCACCTTGACCTCGGCGATCGGCTTTTGAGCATTGGCGGCAGTCGTCTTGGCAACAGACTTGGTCTTGGCTTTAGTCTGGGGAAGCTTGCGCATGCCCGCTTGGAATTCCACAGCGGCTGCGGCCAAATCGGTGACCGGCTTGGTGCTGGAAACCTCGACCCAAACCCGGGTGCGAGCGGGCCCCCAAACCTGAACCCAGTCCTCTTCCATGGGCTTGCTGAGGTCGATCCGCTGAATCATTTCCACGCGATCCGTGGCCATCAAGCGCGTACGTAACGGGGTCGAGCCTTGATCCGTGTTCGGGCGCGGGCGTTGGTTGACGTGGTTGCCCGTCAAACCAAGAACGTTCTCCACGTCGGTAGTCTCTAGGTACTGACCATAAACCCAAACCGGCATGCCGGCGGCGGCGCTGACCTCGTAGAAGAGGTATTTGCCCTGGCTGCGCTCGTGCACCCGTAGCAAAGTTCCCTTAGGCAATGGCATGACCGACAAACCCTGCCGGTCCTGAAAATTGCGCGCGGCGGTGATGGCCGTGGTGCGCACATAAGTGGGCAGCACGTTTTGAGTTGCCGATACGGCCTTCGTGGAAGGACTCGAACCAGCTTGGGGTAGTGCGATGGCCGCGCTCGAAGCGAGAACCAATAGGGAACCCAAGACTGCCCTGCGGGCCCAAGTTTGCATGATGTTCTGCATAGTCAGAATGGCTGATGCGCCCCACCCCCCAGGGTGGAATCGGCGCGATTCCTCTGGGAGCCCATGTTCCTCCCCCTCCGGGAAGAACCTCAAGGGGCTCCCTTGACATGCATGGTAGGAAGTCCATGGCCGCGCTTCCAAGGTCCTCTCCCAGTATTGCTACAAGTAGGAAAACCCCCGCATCAAGCGGCGAGAACACGGTTTCTGGCCCCAAACCATGGACTTTGGTACCCATCAGCCCTCAAAAACAGCCCAGTGTAATGAAATTGTAATTAGAGCGGAGATGCAGCCCCCTGCAAGCCCGTCACACTCCTAGACATGGCCCACTCTACCGACCGGAGCCTACATTCCCGGGGGAACAGCCCCCATGCAACCTGCGAATGGACCCACCCGGATCGCAAATCCCTTTTAGCCCTGCCCCTCTTCACTATGCGTCAATTCCTGCACGCCAAAATCCACAAGGCCGTCATCACCCAAGCGGACCTGAAATATATAGGTTCGATCACCATCGACTCCGACCTGCTGGAGCGGGTGGGGATTGAGGAATACGAACGGGTCTTGGTCGTCAGCAATACCAATGGCGCACGCCTGGAAACCTACGCCCTGCGCGGCGCAGCCGGCTCGGGCGTGATCTGCATGAACGGGGCCGCGTCCCACCTGGTGCAAACGGGCCACGAGGTCATCATCATGGCTTTCCACTACGCGGACAAGCCCTGTGCTCCCAGGCAAATCCTGGTCAACGAACGCAACGAATTCGTCAGTGACATCGACCCAGAACACAAGGCTGTTGCGAGCCACCTCACCGCTCGGCAGCGCACTACAACCAACCCCCAGCCCTAGGTATGCAGGCTTCGGTTCGGAGATCGATCAAGCCTAGCTAGCCCGGCCCGCCCCTTCGAGGTACACACCGATCGCACGCCTACGCGCCTCCCAAAGCGGTGCGCCCCAAACGAGAGCAAGCTTGCGCAGGTCCTCGAACTCGGGAAACACATCGCTGGGCTCCACCTCGCCCGCTGGTTTGGTCTGGGGGTCCCCCCCGGCGTCAGGCCGAATGCGAATCTTGAAGCGCACAGCTTGACCCTCGATCGTGACGGTATCGAAGCGGCGCTCACATTCGGTGCGTTTCACCTGGGTCCAGCGCACGCCAAAAGTGGATGTATGGCGAAACACCAATGCCTCCAGCACGGTACGGTGATCCGCCTTCACCAACAAGCTGAGCAAAGTCCCTGGACGATCCTTTTTCATATCGATAGAAGCGGTCCACACATCGAGGGCTCCAGCCTCCCGTAAGGCCGCCACGCAATGCCCCAAGTCCTCGCCCGTCATGTCGTCCAGATTGACCTGCATTTGCCAAATAGAGGCTGTATCGGGGATCTCTTCCGCATGGACACTTCCGAGCATCACGCGCAGCAGGTTGGCCGGGCCCTGATCCTTTTGAGGGTCACGAGTTCCCGCTCCATAACCCAAACTCCGAACGACGCTGGTGCCTGGCTGGCCCTCAAAAGTACCCCAAGCTGCGATCAATGCGGCACCGGTCGGTGTGACACGTTCCCCACCACCACCGCCATGGCGCACGGGCAAGCCACGCAACAGCTCCGCCGTGGCCGGCGGGGGCACGGGCAAAACCCCATGGGCGCAGGTCACGGTTCCGGACCCCAACAGCGGCGGGCTGACATACAAGCGCGCGATGCCGAGGCGCTGCATAGCCAAGGCCGCGCCGCACACATCGATCAATGTGTCCACCGCGCCCACCTCATGAAAGTGAACACTCTCCGGGGTTTGCCCATGAACGCGCGCTTCGGCCTGCGCTAGGCGCTGAAGAACTAGGCCCGCCAACCCTTTGGCACGCGCATTCAAAAGGCTCGAGGCCTCGATGCGTGCCAGCAATTCGGCCAAACCCCTGTGGGGTACGGAGTCGGTTTCCGGTGTAAGTACTTTCAAGTGGCTCCCCGCAAGCCCCTGCCGCAAAACCCGACTCACCGTCAGTCGAGCCTCTCCAGGCAAGAGGTCCTCGGCTAGCGCCGTCAAGCACGCCAGGTCGAAACGCGGGTCCTCTAGATCCAGCAATCCCGCAAGAAACATGTCCCCGGCCATGCCACCAAATGGATCCAACCAGAGTCGTCCCGAGCCCAACTGCAAGTCTATTCCCTGTCCACTGGAACCGGTCGCGGGGGTCTGCGACGGCTCCCTATCCGGCTGCTGCTCGTGCCCATGCGAGTGGCTGTGATCGGACGGATGTTCCTGGGAACCAGCGCGGGAGGAATCGGAGGATTGAGCCATGGTCTTGGGAGGCGGGGTGGAGCGGACGCAAACCGTCGATCCGTCGTTCCGCTGAGTGCCGGGGTTCACGGTACGTTCCCGCTACCCGGGGTCAAGCAAAACGCTCGGCGCGGGCTAACACCAGGGCTCCCACCCGCCGGACCCCTGCCCTACGCAGGACCCTGGCGCACGCTCGCAAGGTTGCGCCGCTGGTGAATACATCGTCGACCAGGTACACGTCCTGGTTCTGCAGCTTGGCTGCGTGCTCCGGATGCAGGCCGAAGGCACCGTGCACATTGGAAGCCCTGCCGCGACTGTACAGGGACCCCTGGGCCGCCGTGGGCGGCGCCCTGTCCCGGGCCGGGGCCCACGGCCGATCCGCCCCCCTCGAGACCGCTTGGGCCAGTAGGGCCGCCTGGTCATAGCCCCTCTGCATACGACGCCAGAAGTGAAGCGGCACCGGAACCAGCAAACTCGCCGGATCGAGGGCCCCCAAGCGTGTGAGCCGTTCCCCCAAGCAAGCACCCAGGGGTTGGCTCAGATCCGGCCGGCTCCCGTGCTTAAAGGCCATGACCCACGGCTTGAGGGCCGCGCCTTCTCCGTAACTACCCAAGGCCAACACCTGGGCCAAGCCGGATGACGACAGGGCACAATCGCCACAGGACTGACCACCAGCGACCCCCTCGGGCAAGAGTTGCGCACAACGGTTGCAGCGTGGCTCCTCGCAGACCACCAATGTGTGCGACTCGCAAGGGGCCCATTGCCCGCACAATTCACACAGCGCGGGGTACAGCCAAGGCACCAAGGAGCGCGACCCTGCACGAATCAAAGCTCGGAATTTCATGGAACAGCAAGACCCTCCCAAACCGCCCAGGGTGGCGCAAATTACAAAAAAAGGTGAGGCCCTCGCGGGCCTCACCTAATTGAATCACGCTGCACGCAGAACGCCGAAAGGCCTAAAAGGCTTCTTCGGTTTCACCGCTTTCCAGACCATCCACATCGGGAAACCGCTGGGAGCGCGGGGCCGGGCGCGGCAGGTTCGCAGCCTTGCGCAGCTTCTGCGCGTAGGTAGCCACCGTGTCATTCACACTCGGCTCCACTCCGAACAACTCGCCCACCTCTCGGGCCAAAGCACCCTCGCTCTCAAAGCGCCCCTCATGCTCGGTGAAGTATTCGCGCACGTAGCGACGGAAAGCCCAGAGGGACCACCACCAACCGCCGACCAGCATGGCGACCACGACAAAAACGATCGCACCTACCCAAGCCATGTTCAACGGTTCCGCACCCACGGGCAAACTCATGAAGTGCCCCACCAATTGCATGCCGAAACCGACCAGCAAGAAAGCGAAGCCAAGCACGACCTGCAAGCGGTTGTAAACGTACTCCCGAACCGACTGCAATCGTCCCGACTTGCGGCCGAAGTAGCGAGTCACCAGACGGCGGGGATGCTCGAGCAAGGTGGCGCTCGCGATTAGGAAAGCGCCCAGCATCGCGGTCACGATGCCGAGGCTGGTCCAATCGGGGTTGGAGAAGACGCTAGCGTCGGATGTCAGTGCAGCTAGGGGAAGCATGGGCACAAATTAGAACTTGGCCGGGTCCGAGGCAAGGGGTCCCGAGGAGGCCAATTTGCACTTTTTCATAAGTGCCCCATAAACGAGTCCAGATCCCTTGACCTACCGCGAGGACAGTTTGGGTCTGGAGTAAGCATCCTGGGGGCTCCAGGGGGCCCCACTGGGCGGATCCCAACGACTCCGTCCCCGGCGCCCCACCATCCACTTTTCCTCCAATTTGCTACCCGGCCGCCCATGCACGAGCTGCGATTTTGAATAAAAGCCGCCTAGCCAAGAGCTCAGATCCAGTTCGACCCCTTCCTGCCCATCCATCCGATCTGAAATGGCCCGGGGTTAGAGCCCCTTGCGAAG
>JBLFXY010000020.1:0-21740 GCA_047611645.1 Glaciecola sp. | reverse complement strand
CCACCCCCGTGGACGTACCCTTCCAAATCATTCCCCTGCCCCTCTCGCCATGAATCGATTCTTACTACTGGCGGCCCCGATCCTCATTATCGCGGGCCTCACATTCTGGCTGCAAAGCTCAGAGCCTGTCCCCGAGGACCTCACCCAAGGTGGACAAGCCGAAACCAACACAAGCGAGGGCTCCACCCCCGAGAACCTGGTGGGAATGCAGGCCGACTCCAAAGACGGGGCCAGAGAACTCGTCGCCGGGGGCGCAGGGGCCGAGGCCAATAAAAATGTCGCCCAGGTCCTGGAAGAGGGCGAAAATTGGCTCGAAGGACGCGTGGAATGGCCGGAAGGCCAGGGCTGGGAGGAGAGCCTGCAGGTGTATGTGGTCTCATCGCAAATCAAGCGCGGTGATTTGGACGGGGTTCTTTTCGGGGATGATGAGGATGAAGACAATACCGATGACGAAAAGGACCCGGTCGGAGATCAGCTGGTGGAGTTGTTTGCCGATAACAACGAGTCACGGCTACTCGCTCAGGGTCAGGTCGAACCCGATGGGCGTTTTCGCATTGCCCTGCCCGCCTGGCGCCGCAGCATGCACGTGCAACTTCTAGGACGTCACCTCTACCTGGAATCCCCTTCCCGAGTGCCCGCGCCGCCCTGGAACAATGATCTAGTACTCCGGCCCGAGGTCGGGGTTTGGATTCATGGTCAATTGGCGGCCCCCGCCGGATCCGATTTGGAAAATTTGACCTCGGTTGTGCGCCTCTACAAGGACATCGACGCTGCCAACGCGCTCGTACCCGGGGGCGGTACCCCGGTCAGCAATTTCCTCTGCCGCACGCAAAAGGACGGCGCTTTCGAATTGCGCGGTGTGCCCGTGGACGAACACGCCCAGCTCCAGGTGTGGCCCAAGAAAGGCGCACCGTTAATGCGAGACTTGGATGCCTTTGTGGCGGGCGGCACCATCGAGCTGCTGATCGAACTCGAGAAAGGGCGCACCATCGCTGGCCTCGTGAAAGATCCCAGCGGCAAGCCCGTGGTCGGAGCCCAAATCGCAAGCTTCTCCCAAACTCCTTTGGCCCAGGCGCGTGGCCCTTACCGCCAAACCTATTCGGACGAAACCGGGCACTTCGAACTGCATGCCCTGCCCGCAAAACCCCTGATCATACGAGCGCGTCACACATCCTGGATCAACTCCGATAAGTACAAAATCGACGGCAATGAAAGCGTCGAGGACCTGATCGTGACCATGAAGCAAGGGGGCCATTTGAGCGGAACCCTGTCCATGCCCGATGGCACACCCGCTGTGGACGTCACCGTGCTCGCCAACCTTGACGGCATACACGCGGCTGGCATGGAAGGCATCGACATGGTCAAGCACATCGGCGCGCGCTCCACTGCAAAAACGGATAGCGAAGGACACTTTAGCCTCAAAGGTATGGCTCCTCTGCCCTATAAACTTGGCGCTAAAAGCGAATGGCAAGGCCAGGCGGTGCGCGTTTTCCTGGACGACCAACGACCCCAAGAGGACGAGATCCAAGTCCAGCTTTTGCCCTCCCCTTCCCTCTCGGGAACCGTGGTCGATCAAAATGGCGAACCTGTACCGGGCTACACCCTGCTCGCGCGCCAGGCTCGCACCGCTCCGATGTTCACCGTGTACTCCAACGAGCAATTGAAGCACTTCGACGGTGACGACGGGCGCTTCCACTTGGAAGACCTGATCGTGGGCCATTGGGAGATTCAAGTGCAAGGGGACGACTTCATTCTCGACCCGCCTTTCGAGCTGGACTTGCCCCGCGAGGACCCGTCCGTCCCCATCGTGCTCACCGTTGCACCCGCAATGACCCTCACCGGTCGCGTGGTCGATCCGGAAGGCCGCGGCGTGCCCGGGGCCGAAATCCAGATGCCCGGCCAAGGCCTCAAGGTCGCGCAGCGGCTCTCCCGCAGCAAGCTAAGCCCCAAGGGAATTAGCGACGACGACGGAAATTTCAAAATGGGTCCCTTGCCCTCCGGCGCGATTTCTCTCATTGCCACGAAAGACGATTGGTGCCGAAGCGAACCGATGGCGGTCGAGTTCATCGAAGGCCAAGAGATCCCCGAGCTGGTCCTATCCCTACGCTATGGCGGCACTTTGATCGTTGAGGTCTTTGGTGAGGACGGCGAGGTTTCACCGGCGCGCCTCATCTCCGTCAACAATCCCAAAACCCCTGGTGTGAGTGAGACCCAAGTCACGGATTCCATGGGCATCGCCGAGTACAGGAACGTGGCGGAGGGGGACTACAACGTGGTAGCCCTAGGTAACTCCGAAAAAATGATGCGAGACCTGGATTCGGGCACGCTCAACCAAGCCGACATCCTTGCGAATATGAAACTGACCACGGCCGAGGTGCTTGAAGGCAAAGAGACCCGTGTGACCCTCGGCTCCCCTCCGGCCAACCCCATCGCGATCAGCGGCCTCATCACGCGCGGCGGGCAACCGCTCACCGATGGTTTCGTTTCTTTTAGCGCCAACGGAAAGTCCTTGCTGGACACTTTAGCCTTGGCGGAGATCAAAGACGACGGAAGCTACGAAACGACCCTGGATGGCGAGGGCCGCTATCGCATCACGATTCAAATCACCAGCGGTAACTTTATGGAGCAGACGACCACCGAATTTGTGCGCGACATCGCCCAAGCGGAAAGCGTCGTATTGAACCTCGAACTCCCCGAAGGGCGCATTTCCGGCGTGGTCCTGGACCCGCAAGGTCGCCCCGCTCCGCGCGTACGCCTTTCGGTGCAAGCCTCCGGACCGGCACCCACCTCGACCATGCTGGGAGGGTCTTTCGTCGAGCGCCAGACCGCCGACGACGGCTCCTTTGATGTGAACGGCTTGCAACCTGGCACGTATACCGTGTTCGCGGGCGGCTCCGTGCCCTTTGGACTGGGCACCTCCGAAGGCCCCACCCATGGACGCGTCTCTTCCGCCCCCATTCGTTTGCGCAAGGATCAAGCCGTGGAAGGTCTGCGTCTGCGCTTGGAAGTGCCTGGCTCCATCACCTGCCGGGTGACCAACGAAGCGGGAGTTCCCGTGAACGGCGCATCAGTCTTCGTCCGAGATTCAAGTGGCCGTCCGATCGAGGCCTTTTCACTGGTGACCACCCAGGCCACGGGTTTGTGCACCTACAAGGGATTGGCCCCGGGTAGCTACACGATTTCCGCGCGCAGCTCCGACCTAGCGAGCGCCGAGTCCTCCCCGATCAAGGTCAAGGCCGGGGAAGACACCGAGGTCAATCTCACGGGACGCAGCGGAACGACCCTGCGATTGCTGTTCAAGAACTCTGACGGCGACCCCAGCCCGGCCAGACTGCAGGTACTCAACGATCAGGACCTCGACATGGTGCGCATGTTTGGCGCCACGGATATGGCGCTGCTGTACTCCAAGGAACCATTCATGGAAAGCGAACGGCGCATCGGCCCCCTGCCCCCGGGCCGCTACAAAGTGATCGCAATCATCGACGGCAAAACCGTCGAGAAGTCCCTGCGCTTGCGCGGCAAGGCCACCAAGCGGCTGACCCTGCGAGCTCGCTGATCGTTCTCTGCAGCACCGAGCTCGCGGCTCCTGCCCTGCAGCGCAATCATTCGGCCCCCAAGCCTGGCTTGGGGGCCGAATTCATAGGGTAGAATAATCGGGCTCGGCCCTGCCCGCCGGTGACTGCCCCCCGCCTGATTCCCACCCCCGATTTCATATGGACGCCCAATCTGCCCCCACCCGCCCCTGGTGGAAGACAGTTTCGCTTCTTGGCCTGCTCGCCCTAGCCCTGGCCCTGCGCCTGCCCGGCTACACTGAGAGTGTCTGGTTCGACGAACTTTTCACCAGCAATCTGCGCATCGGGGAACCGATCATCCTGGCGAAGACCCTGGCGAACGATATTCACCCGCCGCTCTACTTCCTTTTCATGCACGTGTGGAACGGAATCTTTGGCGACGGGGAAATTTGGCTGCGATTGCCTGCATTGATCGCCGGGCTCATGAGCATCGTTTTGCTCTACCGCATTGCCGAGTTCTGGACGAATCCGAAGATCGCTTGGGTCGCGGCCGCGCTGCTGGCGGTTTCCCCGGTACACATCTGGTACTCCCAGGAGGGTCGCCCTTATTCGGTCAACCTATGCCTGATGCTGCTCACCCTGCTCGCCTTCCAGAAATTGATGGCCGGCGCGCCGGGCAAGCGCTGGTTCTGGACGTATGCCTTGGCCTTGTTCGCTGTGGTTTTCACGCACTACTACATGGCCACGTTCCTGTTTGTGCTACCGGCCCTGGCTAAATTCACGCGCTCTCCGCACTTCAAACGCTTGGCTCTCACCAGCGTGGTGATTCTGGGTTTCCTAGCCCTGTACATCGTTCCGAAGGCTTACTTCTCATCGATCCCGACCGGCTCGCAACACCTGCGCGCCTTCACTCTGCCGGAGGCCTGGAACCTGCTCTTCAACTGGTTCTGGATCGGAAACACGTTCACGCCCAAGGGCGGAACAGCCTTAGTCGGGGCCTTCGTACCGCTTTTGCTGCAAGGTTTAGGGGCCGCATTTTTCCTGCGCGGCGCTTGGATCCTCGGCACGCGCCTCTCGGATCGGCATGGCTGGCAAGTGCTGCTGCTACTGCTCACCCTGCCCGCCTTCCTCTTCCTGCTGCCCTTGGTCGGTAAGGACGCCACGTATATCGAACGCAGCGCGCTGCCCGCTTTGCCCTTCTTCCTGATCGTCATGGCCACCGGCTTCACGGGCTTTGGCAAGCCCCAACAAAACCGCGCCGGACTCATCGCACTGGGCATCCTATGCATCCTGCCCCTGGCCGCGTTCTTCGCCCAGCGCGACGCCTGGACCATCTACAAACCCAACCCGGGCTGGCGCGCGGCCACGGAATACATTCACGACAACATGCCAGGCGAACGTGAGGTCCTATACACCGAATACATGACGCCCTCGGCGCTGACCTACTACGAGTCGAGCTTCCGCGAATCCAAAGTCCTGGCAGGCAACGACGACAAGATCGAGCGTCTGATCACGCGCTTGGAAGGCACCCTCGGCACCGAAGGTTTCCCCGGCGGCACCATCACCGGCTTCGCGCGCAGACTGATCGACGACTTCAACGCCAAGACCGAAGAGTACAAGCGCGACATGACGCTGGAAGTCCGCAGCATGGACTACCAAGACCCGCTCAACCTGCCGGAAGGCGTATCTCCGGCCCAAGAATTCTGGGGCCTGCGCCTGCAACACGAACCGCAACCCGACCCCAACAAAACGGTGCAACGCCTGATCGACGACCCCACCCTCGAGGTCATCGACCACCAAAAATTCCGCGTCATGGAAGTCTTCCGCTTCCGCCGGATTGCGCCCTAGTTCCAGCGAGCCCCTGGCAGAGCCCACCCCTTGCTGAGCGCCACACGGTCGATGGACTGCAAGGGCCAAAAGAATAGGGACCCAAGTCCCTGTTCTTTCACTTTGGCCGAGGCTTGGCTACGCCAGCGGCAAACCCGGTTCTAAGCGCCGTAGTGCGCGTACAGATCCGCAAGTAGGTTCTCCATCTCTTGCGGCAGCGGGGCTTCGAAGGAAACCTGCTCGCCCGTTGTGGGGTGGGTGAAGGCGAGCTCGGCGGCGTGCAGGGCCGGGCGCAAGGGCAGGCGGATGCCTTCGGGCAGGGGCTCGGGCAGGGTGCCGCGGTGCTTATAGGTTTTGTCACCAATGATGGGCAGACCCCTGGAGGTGAGGTGCACGCGCAGTTGGTGGGTGCGGCCGGTTTTGGGCTTGGCGTCGCACAAGGCGGCGGCGGTACCGAAGCGTTTGACGACCTCGATCATGGTGGCTGCGGCTTTGCCTTGGCCATCGGACGCGATGCGACGGCGATCGGGGGAGCGCGGGTCGCGCTCGATGGGAGCTTCGATCCACTCACTGTCGAAGCGCGGGCTGCCGTAGCAAATCGCCACGTAACGCTTTTGCACCGTGCGCGCTGCGAAGGACTCGATCAAGCTCTGCATGGCTTCGAGTGTGCGCGCTAGCACCATGACGCCGCTGGTGCCGCGGTCGAGTCGGTGCACCACGCCCGGGCGCAGGGGTTGGTCGGCCACGGGCAAGGGACCTAGCTTGGCTTCGACCCAATCGGGCACGGCGTAGGCCTGTCCGACGTTGTTGCGGTGGCTGAGCAGGCCGGCGGGCTTGTTGACTACGCAGATACTCTCGTCCTCATAGATGATCGGGATGTCCTTGATAATGCCGCCGCCGCTGTCCTGGGACGGCGGGACTTCGGGCACGGTCCAGGCCACGGTCTCGCCACCTTCGAGCGTCGTACCGGGGCGGATGACGACCTCTCCATCGATCGAGATCTCCCCCGCTTTGACCAGCGCTTGCAATCGGCTGCGGGAGGTTTCGGGATCGAGTTCGACCAGGGCCTTATCCAGGCGTCGCCCTTGCCAGGCGGCCGGAATGGAGTGGGAATGGGATTCAGGAAAGGAGGGCATGGTCGCTTGGCAATGTGGAACACGGGATTGTGCGTTCCCAAGGATGCCCCTCGGGAGGATTGGGGTCAACCGCTGCTGGCTCCGTAAGGGGCGAATTGCTACTTATGCTGTAATCATGAATCTAGGCAATCACGGAGAAGGCGATCAGCCGCGGGTCCTTTTGGTGGATGACGAGCTCAGCACCATCGAACTCATGGCCGCCGTGCTGGACGCCCAGGGCTTCCAGGTCACCCTATGCAACGATGTGAGCGAGGCCTCGCGCCTGCTCGCTTCGGAGTCCTTTGCGGCCGTGGTCAGCGATGTGGTCTTCGATGGCAACGACCGGGGTGGCGAGGTTTTGGCCGCCAGCCGCAGCCTTTCCCCCAACACGGTACGCCTGCTGATGACCGGCTACCCCGTGATCGAAGGGGCGGTCAAGGCCATTAAACATGGGGCCGTCGACTACCTGCAGAAGCCCGTCGACCCGCTCATCCTGGCCGCCACCATCCGGCGCGCCATGAACGAGCGCCTGATCCAGCCGGAGGAACTCAAGTTCCAGGACATGGTCAACATTCTGTCCGACATGGTGGCACAAACCATCGAACGAGTGGATCCCTACACCGCCGGGCACGGGGAGCGCACGCGCAGCTATTGCCGCCAGATCGCGCAACGCTTTGGCCTCGACGTGCGAACCACGGAACGGCTTGAATTGGCCGCTATCGCCCACGATTACGGAAAGATCTACTTGGACGATCTGAGCTTCCTGACCAAAAAGGGCCCGCTCACGGCGGAGGAATATCGTCAGGTTCAACGCCACCCGGCCCTGGGTGCGGTCAAGCTGGGCAACAACAGTCACATGGAGGACGTGTGCCTGTACGTGGCCGAGCACCACGAGCGCTGGGACGGTACGGGTTACCCGAAGCGCCTGCGCGGCAAGCAGATTTCCGAGGCTGGCCGCATCCTGTGCGTGGTCGAGGTCTTCGATTCCATTTCTACACGGCGTTCTTACAAGAACCCCTGGGACTTGGACAAGTGCATCGACTTCTTCGAAGCCCAGTCGGGGCGTGCCTTCGAACCTGACATTTTGGATGTTTTCTTGGGGCTGCTGGATGAATACGGCTCGGAGTGGCTCGCCGCCCCCGCCAAGGACCTCAAGGCGGCTCAAGAGAAAAACATGGGCACTCCCATGCTCTCCTAGCGCACTTTGGGTTCCGAATTGGGACTCTGAAGAGCAGACCTTGGGGCTTGCGCCCCCCAGGATGGGGTTCTGGGGCCGGTCTAATTCTGTAGCCTTGCACCAATTCGCCAGCCGACTATCCTCTCCAACCGGATTATTAGGCAACCCATGCCATGGTACCCCCTACATGCAGGGCCGATACCTCATCCCATGCCTCCACCCTTCCGAGCTACCATCGTGATTTTAAGCCTCACCCTGCCTTTGCTGTTCCTTTGCGGAGAGCCCATCGCTTCCGCAGCGCTCTCCCAGGATCCCTCTGCTCCCGCAGTCTACGAGCCCCACGCACGCCGCGTGAGCCCCCCCGTCCAGACCCAAGCGACCACGGTCGCGATGGCCACGGAGCCCAACTGGATTGCCGAACCGGCCACCAGCTCGACCTCCAGCGCCCCAGTCTTTAGCTCCCAGCCCAAGACGGTCCGCCGGTCCCTTTTCGGCAATAAAGATGCCGCCGTCGTCCCCCCGGGCATGGTTTCTCTCACCGGAGGACGCACCAGAATCGGCTCCACGACCAAGGAAATTCAAGCGCTGCTCGACGCGGATCCCAGCCTTCTGGGTCGAGTGAGCCCTCTGGACGCGGAAACGCCCCAGTACATGACGACCGTGGCCCCCTTCCACATGATGCTGACCGAGGTCACGAACGAGCAATACCGCGAGTTCGTCAAGGCCACGGGACACCAGCCGCCGCAAACTTGGGGTCAAGCCCCTATCGAAGAAGGGCGCAAGGCCTACTTCGAGGACAAGACCAACCGCGGAAGCAGATTCAGCTCCAAGGATTTCTGGGACAAAAACTGGCAAGGGAAGCCCTGGGCGGTTGAGGACAAGGACCTCATGAGCCCCGTGGTCTACCTCGACTTTGCCGATGCCCTGGACTATTGCGAGTGGGCGGGTTTGCGCCTCCCCACCGAAGAGGAGTTCCAACACGCTTGTCGCCTCAAGACGGGCAACCCCTACCCTTGGGGCAAAGACGCAACCCCCTCTAAGTATGCGATTACCGCCGAGTTTTACGGAATCAAAGGCCCCATGGCCGTCGGGATACTGGCCGAATCCAAGTCGCCCTCCGGTCTGTTTGACCTGATAGGCAACGCTTGGGAATGGACTTCTAGCCCGTACGTGGAATACGATGGTTGGAAGCAACACAAGTACACCACCGGAACCACCAAGCGAAACCGCAAGGTGCAAAAGTCCGATCCTATTTGGAACGGCGACCGCCGGGTCAGTGCTGGAGGAAGCTTCCAATTGCCCATTTCGGCCAACAGGTGCACGATTCGTCGTGGCACGGAACGCTCACAAAAAACCTCGGGTGTCGGCTTCCGCGCCGCAGCCAGTGAGAATCCGGTATCGGATAAATCCTCATCCCTGTATCGCAGCAAAGTGCGCCTCTCCGATGCCCGCGGCGACGGTGTGACCTTCAACAACGATGAAGCGTTTGGGTGGATCCGCTGGGATAGCCGCGAGAGCGAGTTTTCCGCCGAGCAAACGAAAGCCATGCTCAGGTCCATTCGTCGTATCGAACCTGTGCAGACCCAGTACAGCGTGCCCGTCGGATACAGCGTGATCACGGACTACCGGTATTTCATATTCACTCCTGTCGAGGTCATAGAAGCCAGTTCGGACAAGGCGTTGGAGCGCGCCTCCATGCACACGCCCGTGCAACTCGGCTACGTATCTTTTGGGGACGACATCGTTTCCCCGGCCCTCGCGGCAGGTACCTATGTGGTCGCCTACCGTCACAAGGGCGATCACCCGGGCCCCACCGTGGAAGAAGCGAAAGCCGCCAAGGAAAATGCCACGGCCTTTGTCATGCCCGCCTACCTTTCCACAATCGACGTGGAAACCGCCAACCTGTTGTTCTTTGACACGGTCTCCGGAGAGCTCGCCGCCCATGTGCCGGTCACCAAGGGTCCCAGCGTCACCGGCGGCCAAGCAGGAGGCTCGATAGACTCCTATGAAACCAAACTCCGTATCAAGGGCCCGGACGGCAAACCGGCCTTCAAAGATGAGACTTGGATGAAGATCTCCATGCAATTGGCTGGCAAGGCTTCCCGCCGGGCCTGCCTGTACGAATTCGACATTCAGCCCGCAGAGGGCTTCGTGGACCAGGCCTGGATTCGCTAAAGGCAACCGGCCCCCACGCAAAGCGCCCTTTCAGAATTCCCTGAAAGGGCGCTTTTTCGTGTCTTGAGTGCTTGGGGTCGCGGGCCTCCATGGGCTACGGAAGCCTCGCTTGAGTCGACAGGACTCTCCCCCCCCCTCCACTTCGCTGTAGATGTGGCTCAGCTCCTATTTCCCTTGCTCAAAATCAGGGGCGATCGACCCGAAGAGGGGAGGAATCAGCCCGAAGCTCCACAATACTGAGCTGGGACATGATTTGCCCCTTTTCCGGGTTGGCTACGAGCCTCTAGATCCCCTATCATCCGCGCGATTTGACAGCCGACGGACGGCTCCAAACCATAGTCCCAAACCCAGCGGACGACTCGGCCTATGCCCACGATCAAGACCCGGCGAGGCCTGAATGTGCCCGTTCACGGAGCCATTCAGTCCAGTGAAATTCATGAGGCTTCGGCCCCGACCCAGGTAGCATTGCTACCCCAGGAATCCTGGGGTATCAAGGTTGCTATGCTCGTGCAGGAAGGCGACAGCGTTAAAGCCGGTACCCCGCTCTTTGCGGACCGCAGAGACGAAAAAGTCACCTTTGGCTCTCCTGCAGCCGGTACGGTCGCTGAAATCCGCCGGGGAATGCGTCGAGCCGTGCTCGCCGTTGTGATCGATGTGGACGGAGACGGTTGCATCGAGGTTCCGACCTTGGATGCGGACGATGCGGACGGTGCGGACGGTGCCAGCCCCGAAACCATCCGTGAGGCCCTCCTGGCCAGCGGCCTTTGGCCCTGCTTGCGCCAACGCCCTTACGACCGAGTCGCGCAGTCCGGCGATACGCCCCGCGGCTTGATCGTACAGGCCTACGACTCGCGTCCCTTGTCCGCTACGCCCCACGATCTCTTGGCTGGCCGCAAGGAAGCCTTCCGACACGGTTTGGGCTTGCTACACAAGATGACCGGCACCAAGACCTACCTTTGCGTAGCCGATGGCGCGCAATGGCAGGACTGGAGCGCTCCCGGCGTCACGGTGCAAGCCTTCGACGGCCCGCACCCCTCCGGCACCGCTGGCTTCTCGATTCACTCGCTTTGCCCGGCTGGCGCCGGCGCAATCACCTGGCACATCGATGCACAGGATGTGGCCGACATCGGCGAGACCTTCCTCAAGGGTCGCATTCCCACGCGCCGCGTGGTGGCTTTGACCGGTCCTTCCGCGAACAAACCACGTTTGCTTGCCACCCAGCGCGGTGCGCACGTTTCGGGCCTTGTGGAGGGTGAAAGCTCCGCCACCGAGACACGGGTCATCACCGGATCGGTGCTCGAAGGCCAGATCGCGAACCCCACGGATGCCAAGAGTTTCCTGGGCCGCTACAGCAATCAGATATCCCTGATGGACGGCGGCACCAAGCGTGATTTCCTGGCATGGGCGATGCCCGTGGCCGGTCGCTTCACGACCACCAACACCATGCTCGATAAGTTCTTCCGCAAGACGTTTAAGTTCGATGCGGATTCGAACGGCAGCAAGCGGGCTATCGTGCCCTTGGGCGCCTATGAAAAGGTCATGCCCATGGACATCCTGCCCACCCAACTGATCAAGGCCCTGGCTGCGCACGACCTCGAGAGTGCCGAAAAGCTGGGTGCCCTGGAGCTTGCTGAGGAAGATCTCGCACTTTGCGAATTCGTCGACACCTCCAAGCAACCCCTGACCGAATTGCTCCGAACCATGCTGACCCGCATCGAAAAGGAGGGCTGAGCCATGCTGCGAAAGATCCTCGACTCACTCGAGCCGACCTTTAAGGACGGCAAGCTAAAGACGCTCTACCCCTTCTATGAAGCGGCGGACACCTTCCTATTCACGCCAGGGGAACGCACCAAAAGCGGTCCCCATGTTCGCGACGGCATCGACTTGAAGCGCGCCATGGTCACCGTGGTGATCGCGCTCATGCCGTGCCTGTTCTTCGGACTTTGGAACACGGGCTACCAGTCCTTGCATGCTGTCGACCCGACCCTGACGCCTGGCACCACGAACTTCATCGAGGCCATGAAGATCGGCCTGATGGCTTTCCTGCCTATCTACATCGTCACGCTGGCGGTGGGTGGAACCCTAGAAGCCATCTTCGCTGTCGTACGCAAGCACGAGATCAACGAGGGCTTCTTGGTTACATCCATGCTCTTCCCGTTGATCCTGCCCCCCACCATCCCGCTCTGGCAGGTTGCTTTGGGCATCGCGTTCGGCGTGGTGGTCGGTAAGGAAATCTTCGGTGGCACGGGCATGAACATTCTGAACCCGGCCCTGGTCGGACGTTTGTTCCTGTACATCGCCTACCCCGCCGCCATCTCCGGCGACGTGGTTTGGGTCGATACCGCAGCCGGCGCTTGGGCCGATGGCTTCTCCGGAGCCACCCCCCTAGCCGACTTCTACCGCGATGGCATGACCTCGGCCAGCATGAGCGATGCGTTCCTGGGCTTCATCCCCGGTTCGATCGGTGAGACCTCGGTGGTGGCGTGCCTGCTGGGCGCTGCCTACCTGATCTTCGCCAAGATCGGTTCCTGGCGCATCATGCTGAGCTGCTGGATCGGTTTTTTGGCCACCACGCTGCTCTGCAACGCCTTGAGCCCGGGCGACGGTCACTACCTGTCCGTGGGCCCCGCGTGGCAACTGGTCGCAGGCGGCTTCGTCTTCGGCTCCATCTTCATGGCGACCGACCCTGTGTCGGCCTCGCAAACAAATACGGGCCGCTGGATCTATGGCTTCCTCATCGGAGCCTTGACCGTCATGGTCCGCGTCCTCAACCCGGCGTATCCGGAAGGCATCATGCTGGCCATCATCTTCATGAACGTCTTCGCGCCCACCATCGATCACTTCGTGACCAAAGCCAACATCAAACGTCGGGAGGCTCGCCTTGGAGTTCAGTAACAAATACATCATGGGTTTCACCCTCATCCTGTGCCTCGTGTGCGCGATGGGTGTGTCTGCCACCGCGGTGGGGCTTAAGCCCCTGCAGGACGCCAACAAACTTTTGTTCAAGCAAAAGAACGTGCTCCTGGCTTCCGGTGCGATTCGATCTGGCGAAAAAGTCTCCAGCGCTAAGATCACCGAGCTCTTCGGGCAGATCAACCAGGTCATCATCGATCAAAAAACGGGCCGCATTGTCGAAGGCGACCCCGAGAGCATCGACACCGTCAAGTTGGCCAAGGATCCCGAGACCAGCGAGGCGACCCCTAGGGAGTTTCGCCGCACCATGGTCAAGCGCATCTCCAAGCAGTTGTTGGCCTACGAGGTCGACATCACTGGCCTGAGGAAACTCAAGGGCTTGCCCGCGGACGACGAGAGTGCGGACAGCATCCAATGCCTAGTGATCCCCATCCAAGGCAACGGCCTATGGGGCCCCATGTTCGGCTTCATCGCACTCACCTCCAACGCCAAAGAAGTGCTCGGTATCACCTACTACCAGCACAAAGAAACCCCCGGTCTGGGTGGCGAAGTGGACAACCCCAGCTGGAAGGCCCTATGGCCCGGCAAGATCGCTCTTGATGAAACTGGCCAGCCGCTCATCCGCGTGGTCAAGGCCGGCGCCGTCAAGAACCCCGATTATGAAGTGGATGGCATGTCCGGTGCCACCATCACCAGCAACAGCGTGACCAACATGCTGCATCTTTGGCTGGGCGATGCTGCTTTCGGTCCCTACCTCCAAACCAAAATCGGCGTCCAGTAGAGGACTGATATCATGGAAAACGAAACGAAAGAGGTCCTCGTCGACCCCATGCTGATCCAGAACCCGATCACCATCCAGGTGCTCGGAATTTGCTCGGCACTGGCCGTGACCACCCAGCTGGAACCCGCTCTGGTCATGACCGGGGCCCTGACGGCTGTGCTGGTCTGCTCCAACACCATCATCTCGCTGCTGCGCAACAAGATCCCCGGGTCTATCCGCATCATCACCCAGCTCGCCATCATCGCCTCCCTGGTGATCGTAGCCGACCAAATCCTGCAGGCCTACGCGTTCGACGTGGCCCGCAAGCTCTCGGTCTTCGTGGGTTTGATCATTACGAACTGCATCGTGATGGGTCGTGCCGAGGCCTTCGCCATGGCCAATCCGCCTGGCAGAGCCGCACTTGACGGCCTCGCCAACAGTTTGGGTTACGGCCTGATCTTGGTCTCCGTGGCATTCTTCCGCGAGCTGCTCGGGTCCGGCAAAGTGTTCGGCCATGTGTGGTTGGAACGCACCGCCGATGGTGGTTGGTACACCCCCAATGGCTTGATGGTTCTCGCCCCGGGCGCGTTCTTCCTGATTGGATTCTTCATCTGGATTCAACGCACGCTCACCCCCCAACTCAACGAGGAGTCCTAAATCATGGATCTCGTCAACATATTCCTGACCGCGGTCGGCATCGAGAACATGGCCCTGGTGTTCTTCCTGGGCATGTGCTCCTTCTTGGCCGTGTCCAAGAAGGTCGACACCGCCATGGGACTCGGCATGGCCGTGACCTTCGTGCTGCTCATCACCACGCCCCTCAACAACCTGATCTACACCTACCTGCTCAAGGAAGGCGCGCTCGGATGGATGTTGGGCCCGGAAAAAGCCGCCACGATCGACCTCTCGTTCCTGGCCTTCATCGCTTTCATCGCCACCATCGCTGCCGCCGTGCAGTTGGTTGAGATGACCATTGATAAGTTCTCTCCCACGCTCTATGCGTCCCTGGGAGTTTTCCTGCCGCTCATCGCAGTGAACTGCGCCATCCTCGGTGGTGCGCTGTTCATGATGGACCGCGACTATGACCTGGCCCAATCCACGGTCTTCGGATTTGGATCGGGGCTCGGTTTCTGGATGGCTATGGTGGCTTTGGCCGCCATTCGTGAGCGACTCAAATACTCCAACATCCCGCCCGCTTTGCGTGGCCTCGGTATCACCTTCATCATCTCCGGCCTGATGGCCATGGGCTTCTCTATCTTCGGAGGCATCCAGCTCTAAAGCTGGAGGATTCAAACCATGGAAACTGTACTTCTAGGAGTGGGCATGTTCACCGCAGTGGTGATCGCCCTCGTCATAATCTTGATGATCGCTAAGAGCCAATTGGTGGCGAGCGGCGCGGTCAATATCATCATCAACGGGGACAAGGATGGGGCTATTCAAGCCAAGTCCGGAAGCACTTTGCTCTCCACCCTGTCCGAAAAGAAAATTTTCATCCCCTCCGCTTGCGGCGGCGGTGGAACCTGTGCCCAGTGCATGGTCCAGATCGATTCGGGTGGCGGATCTCTGCTGCCCACCGAGGAAGGTTTCATCAACCGCGGTATGGCCAGAGAAGGCTACCGGCTCAGCTGCCAGGTCAAGGTCAAGCAAGACATGGAAATCCGTGTCGATCCTTCGATCTTCTCCGTAGAGAAGTGGGAGTGCGAGGTCATCTCCAACGAGAACGTCGCCACCTTCATCAAGGAATTCAACGTGCGTCTCCCCAAGGGAAAGAAGATCAACTTCACCTCGGGCGACTACATCCAGATCGAAATTCCTCCGTACGAGACTTCCTACAAGGATTTCGACGTGGAAACGGAATACCGCGGCGATTGGGACCACTTCGATCTGTGGCAATTCACCGGTAAAAACGAAGGCACCATCGAGCGCGCCTACTCCATGGCCAACTACCCCGATGAGGGCGACGACCTGGTCATGCTCAACGTGCGTATCGCGTCTCCCCCGCCGCGCATGCCGGACGTGCCCCCGGGCATCGGTAGCTCGTACATCTTCAACTGCAAGCCGGGCGATAAGGTCATGGTTTCGGGCCCCTTCGGTGAATTCCACATCCAGAAGACCCAGCGCGAGATGTGCTTCATCGGTGGTGGTGCTGGCATGGCGCCCCTGCGCAGTCACATCATGCGTCTCTTGCTGACCGAGAAAACGGATCGCAAGATGAGCTTCTGGTACGGAGCCCGCTCCGTACGCGAGATGTTCTACACCGAGGAATTCGACAAGCTGGCCGAGGACAACGAAAACTTCGAATGGCACGTGGCCCTGTCCGACCCGCAAGCAGAGGACAACTGGGAAGGTTACACCGGCTTCATCCACAACGTGGTTTTGGCCGAATACCTCTCCAAGCACCCGGCTCCCGAAGACATCGAATACTACATGTGCGGTCCGCCCATGATGAACTCGGCTTGCATGAAGATGCTCGACGACATGGGCGTGGAGCCCGAAATGATCTTGCTCGACGACTTCGGCGGCTGATCAAAACCCAATCTGACCCCGATCTGAAATGACCCCTAGGACATTCAACAATCGGGCAACAAACATCGTGTTGGCCCTAGCCACCACGATGTTTTTGTTTGCCTGCAACAAATCCGTCGAGAGCTCTGTCGTGCAGCTGGGTGGCAAGACCATGGGCACGACTTGGGTCGCCACACTGACTCCCCCCGACGGCAGCGACCGTTCCCAGCCGGATTGGCAGGTTCTCATCCAGGAGGCCTTGGATCCCGTCGATGCGGACATGAGCACCTACCAGGAAGACTCGGACCTGAATCGATTCACGCGGGCCGAGCCCGGGATTCCCGTGGCGCTCTCCCCCCACACGCAAAAAGTTCTGGCCGCCGCACGGCTCGTGCATCTGCAATCCGACGGTGCCTTCGACCCCACCATCGGCGGCCTGCTCCAACTCTGGGGCTTCGGCGCCCAACACTCCGAGCCCGTGCAAGGCCAAATCCAAGAGGCTCCGGACCCGAAAATCGTCGAAGCCCTGCGCGCTACCATTGGCCTGAACCAAGTGCAGAGCCACGACGGCGACGCCACGATCTTCGCCGCAGCTCCGGACTCTCTCCAACTGGACTTTTCCGCCATAGCCAAGGGTTACGGAGTGGATCGAGTGGCCGAAGTCCTGCGGGAAAGCGGCGTGCAACACTTCCTCATCGAGGTGGGTGGCGAGGTGATCGTGGGCGGAGAACGCCCTGGTGGAGGTCCTTGGCGCCTGGCCATCGAGAGCCCCCTGCCCGATCGAACCGACCTTTCCACCCGACTTCAGCTCTCCGACCGCGCCCTGGCCACCAGCGGCAACTACCGCAACTTCCGCGAACTGGCTGGCGGCCTGATCATCTCCCACACCATCGATCCGCGCACGGGTTACCCCGTAGAGTCCCCCCCCGCCAGCGTCTCCGTGTTAGCCCCCACCTGCATGCAGGCCGACGCCTGGGCTACAGCCCTTTCGGTCCTGGGACGCGAGGGCTTAGCCATCATCGAAGGCATGCCCCTAGTCGAAGCACGCATGGTAATCACCGCCCGAGGCGAGCAACCCGAACGCATCCGCTCAACCTCGGGCTGGCCCAAACCTCTTACTGCAAAGACGGACTAAACTTGTCGCCGATAGCGGCTATAGGGTGTCCGGCTTCACGGTCGTAAAAAGTTGTCCCGAGCACCTGCCCGAGGCCCCCGCCCCATGCGTATCATGGCGTCCTAATCCCTTCGGTACATCCCATGCGACGAACCCTCCTCCGCCTCTCGAGCTTGCTCCTTCTCGCGCCCCTTGGTCTCGGCCAGGCGGACCTCCAACACCACGACTTAACCGTCACGTTGGAACCGGAGACAAACACCATCGTTGTGCACGATTCCATTCGACTGCCCGAGGGTTGGACGATCAGCGATGCGACTTTCGAACTCGATGAGAATCTAGAAGTTCTCAAGTGCACGCCGGCAATCGCAGATATCCAGCCGAGTAAAAACGGGACCCGCGTGTACACACTCGACCCCGGGTCCGACTTGGACACGATCGAGGTGGACTACTCAGGAACCTTCAACTACGGACTTTCGAGCCAAAAGGAAGAGTACACCCGGGGCATGCGTGACACGCGCGGACTGGTTGGACCCGAAGGCGTTTACCTAGCCGGCGAAAGTCGCTGGGTCCCCCGCCTAGGCGACGACCTGATCCTATTTGACCTGCAGGTCACCGCCCCTGCGAACTGGCATGTGGTCAGCCAGGGGCAGGGTTCCTCCGACGAGCAAGGAGCTCCCGATGGCAAGAGTCTGGCGCGCTGGCAAACCAAGCAGGGTCTAGAGCAGGTCTACCTGGTGGGTGGAGCCCTAAACCGTTATGTGAGTCAAAGCGAAGATACGCAAACCCTGGTGTATCTACACGCCGATGATCCGGGCTTGGCCACCAAATACTTGGGAGCCACGGGCCGCTACATCGACATGTACTCGGAGCTCTTGGGCAAATACCCCTACGGCAAGTTCGCCCTGGTGGAGAACTTCTGGGAGACGGGTTACGGCATGCCTTCCTTCACACTGCTCGGCGAGCGCATCATTCGCATGCCGTTCATTCTGCACTCCTCGTACCCCCACGAGATCCTGCACAACTGGTTTGGCAACTCGGTTTTTGTGGACTACGAAACCGGCAACTGGTGTGAAGGCTTAACCGCCTACATGGCCGACCATCTCATCCAGGAACAGCGCGGTAAGGGCGCGGGCTACCGCCGCAACTCCTTGCAAAAGTACCGCGACTACGTAAAAGAGGGGCTCGACTTCCCCCTTTCCGAATTCCGCTCGCGACACAGTGCTGCCACCGAAGCGGTGGGCTACGGAAAAGCCTTGATGCTCTTCCACATGCTGCGCCGCAAAGTTGGGGATGAGACTTTCCGCGCAGGGCTGCGCGACTTCTACCAAAGCAACATTGGCAAACGCGCCTCCTTCGCGGATGTGCGAGCGAGCTTTGAAAAGACCTGGGGAGCGGATCTTGCTGGTTTCTTTGAACAGTGGGTGCAGCGCACCGGCGCGCCGGTCTTGCAGCTCGGCGAGGTCTCCGTCGAAGCGGTCGGAGAAGGGTTCCAGCTCAATGCCGAGCTCCGCCAAACCCAAGACGGACCCAACTATGCGCTCGAAGTGCCGATCACCATCCTCACCGAGTCTGGCCCGATAGTGTTCATCGAGCCGCTCACCGAGGCCTCGACGCAAATCACCCGGCAGCTCTCCGCCAAGCCCCTCGCGATCAGCGTCGACCCCGAGTTCGACATCTTCCGCATGCTCGACCCGCGCGAAACCCCGCCCACCATCGGACAGATCTTTGGTGACACGGAGATCCTCGCGATCCTGCCTTCGGTCGACCCCCAGGAAGCGGAACGCTACAAAAAAATGGTGCGTGGCTGGGAAACCCCTGAGCACCACATCCGCTTCGTGCAAGACTGCGAACTGAACGCCTGGCCCAAGGACCAGAGCGCCTGGATTCTGGGTGCCAAGAACATGTGGGCTGCCAACCTGACCGCTCTCAACCAGCAGGCCAGCGTTTCGGAAGATGGAGCTGAAGCCCTGCTCGCCGGAGAGTCCATCGCACTTGCTGACCATTCGCTGGTCGCGCTTTGGCGCCACCCTGAGAATCTAGAAAAGGCTCTGGCTTGGCTTGTGGTCGAACCCGAAGCGGCCAGCGCGGGCATGCAAACCAAACTACCCCACTACGGTAAGTACTCGTACTTGGCCTTCGAGGGCGAGGCTCCCGACAACATGCTAAAAGGCCAGTGGCCCACCTCGGGTTCGCCCCTGGTGCGCGATTTACGGGAATCCCAGGACACGCTCCTGCCTGTCTTGCCCCCGGAAGAGCGCACCGCCATGGCCGAGATGCCGCCCGAATTCTCCGCGCGCAAACTCATGTCCCATGTGACCTGGCTCGCCGACCCCGCCCGCGAAGGCCGCGGACTCGCCAGCCAAGGCCTCGACGACTCCGCCCAATACATCGCCGAACAAATGCAGGCCGCTGGCCTGCAGCCGGGCGGCGATGACGGAACTTGGTTCCAAAACTTCATGGTCGACCTGGGCCCGCAAAGCCCTCCGATCCGTGCTCGCAACGTGATCGGTCTGCTGCCCGGCACCAACCCCGAATGGAAAAATCAATCGGTGGTGCTCAGCGCCCACTACGATCACTTGGGTTACGGCTGGCCCAATCCTCATCAGGGCGACGAGGGCAAACTGCACGCGGGTGCCGATGACAACGCCAGCGGCGTGGCGGTCATGCTCGAGTTGGCCACGAACCTGGTCGGCGAAGGCGCGCGTCCGCGCACGCTGGTCGTGGCGGCCTTCACCGCCGAAGAAGCCGGCCTGCATGGATCGCGCTACTATGTCGCCCATCCGGTTTTGCCCTTGCAGCAAGTGCGCGGCGTGATCAACCTGGACACGGTCGGTCGCTTCGGTGAAAAGGGTGTCAGCATCCATGGCTGCGGCACCGCCTCCGAGTGGCAGCATATTTTCCGCGGTGCGGGTTTCACCACCGGCATCGCCAACCAAATCGTAATGGGAGGCGCTGAGGCCTCCGACCAACAGAGCTTCGTGGAGCAAGGCGTGCCCGGCGTGCAATTGTTCACGGGAGCGCACGGCGACTACCACCGTCCCGGCGACACCATCGATCAAGTCAACGCCCAGGGGCTGGTGCAAGTCGCAATTTTCGCCAAGGAAGGTGTGGCTTACATGCTCGAACGCGAAGAGCCGCTCAGCATCACCATCGAGGGCTCGACCATGCCGACCAAAGAAAAGGGCGCAAAAGCTCCAACCGAGCGAGGCGGCCGCAAGGTGAGTTTCGGAACGGTCCCTGACTTTGGCTTCGGTGGCCCCGGCGTGCGCGTGGACGGCATCGTCACAGGCTCGCCCGCCGCAGCGGCTGGCGTGCAAATAGGCGATGTGCTGCTCGAAATCGCGGGCGAGGAAATCGACGACCTGCGCGGCTTCTCCGAGCTTCTAAAGACCCTCGAACCCGGCCAAACGGTGGAGGCCATCGTTCAGCGCGGTAGCGAGGAGATCACGCTGAGCGTAACGGTGGTCGCACGCTAAGATAGAGCCATGCACGCTCTCACATTATGGATCATCGGAGCCGGAGTGGCCGCGGGCCTATTGGCATCCACTCCGCCCCAGGATGCTGTGCGCCCGGCTTTCTGGCAAGTTATCGAGCGCGCAGTGGCTAAGCACGAATTAGACAAGAGCGTTGAAGTCGTGCTCGAGCACATGGTCAGCGTGCCCGCGAGTCGTGACCATGTGCCCCACCGCCTATCGCGGGTCAACGCAAGCCTGGCGGAACCTTGGCTTCCGCCCTCCTTCGCAGCGGATCTAAAAGCGCGCCTGGCCGCCCCTATTTCACGGCGCATGGGCTCCCCGTTCCAGGGATTGATCCCCGATGTGGCGCAGTGGCTAGACATGCATGGCTACCAATCCCCCGCCGAGCGAACCGAACTCAAGAAGCTCAACGAACTCTGGCGAGTCGTTCAGGCCCCAAGCACCAGCGGGCTCAAACTGCTAGAAAGCCTGAGTGCCTATGTGGAAGAAGCGCACCTTCTACTGGAAGCCGCCCACGCCGCGCTCACCCCCGAGCAACGTTCGCTGGTCTTTGAGGAGTACCAGGATTTCTTTGACACCTTTAAGGCTCGACACAATCCTGCGAAAGAACTGAGCGCAAGACAGCTTCGGGTTCTGCAGGCCTACACCACCCTCTTCTCCGAATTGAAATCCGACCGCGAGCAAATACTCGCGGTATCGGAGAGTCTATTGGGCTTGACCCATCCGACCTTTTTAAAGTCGTTGGCCAAGCGCCTTAGAAATGTCAGCGGGGTGCAAGCCGATGAAGAATTCGGCCCCGACGTGCTCGCCGTGGCCGGCGATACGGATTGGAACCGCGTGGTGCTCATGGGTAAAGGCAAGAGCATGGCGGACTTCACCGCAGCGCTGACCATCGACCTGGGGGGCGACGACACCTATGAGCAAGCGGCCGTAGCCGACTCCGAAGACATGCTGGTTTGCATCGTGCTCGATCTGGGCGGCAACGACCTCTACGAATCCTCTGACCCGGGTCCGGTGTTCACTGCGGGCGGCGTGGCCTTGTTGGTAGACCGCAAGGGCGACGACACCTATCGAGCGGAACGCCTGGGCCAGGCCGCCAGTATCCTCGGTTTTGCCGCACTGCTCGACTTTGAGGGCGACGACACTTATACGGCCGAAGACTATGC
>JBLFXY010000019.1:0-21811 GCA_047611645.1 Glaciecola sp. | reverse complement strand
AAGGGGCGCAGGATCGCGAAGAGCGGATCGAACAGGCCGAAGGTGATGCCGATGGAATCGGGGCCGGTCTCCGGCGTGGAGACCAGGAATGCTGCCGTGGATGCCTTGCTCGCTCCGTTGCGGCGCAGGGTGGCGGCCGTGGGCAACACCGAGCATGAACACAGCGGAAGCGGCGCTCCCAGGAGGGAAGCGAGCAGAATGGGGTGGCGACTCTTGCGCCCCAAGCGCGCGGCCACCCATTCCGTGCTGAGGAACATGTCTACGAGTCCCGCGGCGAGCAAACCGAACAGCAGCCAGGGGGCGGTTTCGAGCACCAACTCCAAAGTGGCGCTCACCCATAGATTGAGGAATTCCATGGTTTAGGGCGCGTTTAGACGCCCATCCCGTGCAGGACCCACATGCCCCCGATGCCCAGGGCCATAAGCAAAAGTTTGATCAAGCCGTCGTCTTTATGGTGGAAGACCTCAGGCAGCAATTCGCCCAAGCAAACATACAGGAAGGTGCCCGCGGCCAGGGCCTGCAGGATGCCGAAGGTCGAATCGCCCGCGCCTTCCGCCATCACGCCACCCAGTGCCATGCCGGCCGGCGTGACGCACGCGAAGATGATGACCCAGCGCAGCACGGTCTTGCGCGACATGCCCGCCAGTTGAAAAACGCTGGTCAGGGAAAAGGACTCAAAGCCCTTATGCGCCAGAATTGCGACCAACAAGGGCCTGCCCAGCTCGGGCTCGAAACGCGCCAGGCCGAAGCTGACACCCGCCGTCAATGCGTGCACCGAAAGCCCGGCCAGGGCGGCCATGCTCACGGCCTTGTGCTGGTTGTCACAGTCGTGGGTGTGGTCCGCGCTGCGCAGGAACAGAGCTTCGAACAAGTACACGCCCAAGGCGCCGAGCAGTACGAAGAGCCAGGGCAGAGAGCTGCCATGGGCGTGCCCATGGGAATGCCCATGGTCGTCCACCGCCTCCACTTGGCCGAGCTGTTCCATAGCCGCTACGCCGGGCAGCAGGTGCAAAAACACCGCACCCAGGAACAAACCCGTGGCCAACGACAGTGCCACATGCAGAGTCCGGTCGTTCCACCGAACCAAAAGAGGCGCCGCTCCACCGAGCAACGCCACACCAAAAATCGCGAGAGCTTCCCACATGGTGAGCAGTGTAGCTCCTGGGTTCGTCGTTCAACAGCCCACCCGTAAATTCCCCCTAGGAGTGTGTCGGGCATAGAGGATTTCGCCAGAAGCCGCTCCTCCATTCCGGCACTGCGTTGGATCTCCCCCCGATAGCGTTCAACTATTGGGAGTGCAATCCGCCTTGTTCCGAAATGGATGGACGATTCCTGGCAAAACCCTCTATGCCCGACACATTCCTAGGGCGGTGCCTGAGGATTCCGGTGGAATCGGCTCTATGTCCGGTCAAGGTCTACGCCTTGAACTCCTAGTAGGGTCTGTTCCTTGATTTACCGGCCACTCGAAGTCCAAATCGTCGGGCTCGCTCCACCCTTGGAACTCTCCTCGCTTTTCCGCCAGCAGGCGCGCCTTCGTGTGCCACAAATCGGCGGCCTCGGGCTTTGCGGTCGATCCCTTGGGCTATTCCGCAGGCAAGGAGCGGGTCAGCCTCATTTGCAAATAGGGAGGCAGCCTGTCCTTGCACGCTTCCCGCTGCGCAGGCAGCAAATGTCGAAAGCCTGCGATGCGCCGCCCTCCGCAGTGCCCGCATTCGCAAACGAAGGCCTCCGCCATCTCCCATTCGGTTGTGTTGTAATCGAAGGTTAATTCCTCCCGGGCCGCGATGTCCCGCAAGGCCACCACCTGTCGATCCACAAAGCGGGTATTGGGCTGGCAGGAATGATTCATGTAGCGCACCTGACATGAATCGAGCGAAGCGTCACCCTGTAGAGGAACCCAGGTCTCCACGTGCCGCTGCCAGGCTACTTGAACCGAATAGCGCGAGGCTTGATCGCTCTCTTGGCCGATCAAATTCATGATGCGCGATCCCTCGGGAATAGACGCACCTGCTAGGACATGAAATCGCCCATCCTGCCTGAGGATGCCGACAGGAAAGGAAGGCCGTATGGCCGAGGATTCGCTTTGGGTTTGCATGGGAGGTGTCTCTCCCATCACCAACCCCTTAAATCTAGAAGGGTTTCGCCCCAAACGACCTGAGGCTCAATATGTATCCCTTTTGATCCCCAGCGCGCCCTCTCGGATCAAGTTCCCTTGCGCAGCAACACCGTCTTGATCGTGCTGAACAGGATCGAGATGTCGTAGAGCATGGAGTGGTTTTTGATGTAGAAGAGGTCGTATTGCAGCTTGTGCAGGGCGTCCTCTTCCGTGTTGCCGTAGGGGTAGTTGATCTGGGCCCAGCCGGTGATGCCAGGTTTGACCGTGTGGCGCTGTTGGTAGTACGGAATGCGCTTGGCCAATTGGTCGACGAAAACGCCGCGTTCGGGGCGCGGGCCGACGAGGGACATGTTGCCGCGCAGCACGTTGAACAGTTGCGGCAGTTCATCGAGGCGCGTCTTGCGGATGAATTTGCCGACCTTGGTGATACGCGGGTCGTCTTCGGTGGCCCACACGGCTCCTGTGAGGGCTTCCGCGTCGATGCGCATGGAGCGGAACTTCATCAGGATGAAGGGCTCGCCGTTGAGGCCGATGCGCTCTTGGGTGAATAGGGCAGGACCCGGGGAACCGAAGCGTACCAACAGGAAGGTGCCCAGCATGAATGGCCAGAACAGGGCCAGGATGATCAGGGAGAAGAGGATGTCCGTGGAGCGCTTGGCCAGGTCGGCCCAGGCGTGGCGCCGGAAGCCTTCCCCGAAAATCAGGTAGGAGGGGCGCATGGCTGAGATGGCGATGCGGCCGGTGATCTCCTCATAGATTTCTTCTCGCTCGCGCACGTCGATGCCCGATAGGCGGCAGCGCAGCAGCGCTGGCGTGGGCAGGGTGTTGCGTCGGTCTTCGAGCGCGACCACCAGTTGGTCCACTTTGTGCAAATTGACCAATTCCATGAGGCGTTTTGCGCGTGCGTGGGTCAGGTCATTCATGGCAACGCCCAGGTTTTGCACGCCGCCGAAGAGCAGTTTCTCTTCTTTCAAAACCAGGCGCTCGGTCGCCACGGTGGCGCGGTGGTCCACGGTGGTTACGATTTGGTCCGAAGCGCGGCGCTGGTCCACCCGGTCTGTGGGCGGCTCGGGCAGCATGCCTACGATTTCAAATCCCGCCTCGGGGTGCTCTAGAACCTGGCGCGCCAGGGAGTGGGCGGGGCCTCCGGAACCCAAAATCAAGAGGCGTTGGCACAGGTTGGCCCGGTGCAGCAGCGCGTGATAGGCGTAGCGGAAGAGATACAGGGCGGCAAAAGATGTGATCAGGCTCAGCAAGAGCGTCTGGAGCTTTTGCGAAAAGCCTAGCCCAGGGAAGTCCAGAATGCCCTTGAAGCTCCAGATGTCGGCCAGCCCCATCACGATCACGTTGAGCAGCAAGGCGACTCCTGCTGACTCCACAAAGCGTGCCGCTCGGCGATAGCGCGAACTGGAGACCGAGAACTCGTACAGCTGATTGAATCCCAAGGCCATTTGGGCCAGGAAGGCCGCCAGGGCGGACGAGATCAAACAGCGCAGCAGACCTTGATGCGGGGTGAATCCAAGGGCGTTGAGCTCCCGGAGCATGTACCCGTCTTTGACCTGCTTTTCCGAGGTGATATCCCACAAATGCTCCGTCATGCCTAAGGACAGAATGGTCCAGAGGATGAGCAATTCACCGAGTACAAGCAGGGTGATTCGGAGGGGGATGTAGTGCTGGAGGACTCTCAGCATGGGATGCAACAGGCTAGGGGGTCCCTTTCTATCGGCCTGGCAAGGCTATGGAATGGAACGAAAACCCCTTTCGAAGGCGAGCGGGCCTGATGGGTCTTTAAGTTGGCAGGATATTACCGGAGGGGACCCAAGGGGTGCCCTTCCTTCGCCCATAACTCCGCCGTGTATCGAATCTGAACAGGCTTTCATGCCGGAAGTCACGAATTCTCTCCGCCATGCCAAGGGGTGGACCGTGGCAGGGGGGCACGCAGGTCCACATGGTGGATTATGGCCGGGCTCCAGCTGGCGTGGCGCCAGAGCACTTCGATCAGGTCGATGCGCGCCTCGTGCGCGAGGCCCTGGGGCAAGCGAGCACGCATTTGCGGCAATGCGCGACGGTAGGTTTCGAATTGCTCGTATTGGAAGCGATGACCGGGGCGCCAGCGCTGGGTCCTGGGATCTCGCTCACGCCGGCCGATGGGCCACAGGCCGCTTTTGACCTCGACCAGGACCAGGGTGGAGCCCTGCAAGGCTACGAGATCGATCTCTCCGCTGGGAGCCAGGGCGTTCTGGGCCAGAATGCGCCAACCGGCGGCGCGCAGACGTCGGGCCACATGGGACTCGCCCAGTTGACCGAGTTCCAAGTGAGGGGACAGGGCCGGGCTAGGAAATCCCAGGTGGAAGTAGGCCCGGGGGAAAAGTTCCCCCAGGGTGGCGCGCAGGTCAAACATGCGGACAGACCCCCGGACGGGGAGCGGTCCACACCCAGCTTATTTGCTCTCGGGCTCCGGCTTGCTTTCCGGCTCCGGCTTGCTTTCGGACGCTTTTTCCTGGTTCGGCAGGCCGGAAACAGCACCTCGCTGGACGCGAACATGCACATCCTTGTCGATTCGCAGGGTGACCGATTCGTCGTCTAAACGCGTGATAACGCCATACAACCCGCCTGTAGTGACCACGGAGTCGTTCTTTTGGAGCTGCGCAAGCATGGCCAAGCGCTGCTTGCGCAGCTTCTTTTCGGGGGCGATGAACAGGAACCAGAACAGTCCGCCAATCAAGACGATGGGCAGCAGACTGAAGGCACCGCCCGATTCCGGGTTTTTTTCCTCCAGTAGTGCGAGGAACGGGGTGAGCTGGGAGCTGAGGACGGCTAGGGAGAAGAACATAATCGGTTTGTGGGGTGCGATGGCCGCCGGGGTGGAAAAGACGGCTAAACTGTCTAGCCCCTTTTAAGGTCCCAGGCCACTGGCCGTATGCTCCGCTTCGACTTTTTTGTAGATCCATGCAATTCTCTGCTCCCGATGCCAATGCCCCGCTCGTCGTCGCCCTCTCGGGCGGCGTGGACAGTACCGTAGCCGCTTGGCTACTCGAGCGCGAAGGGCGCTCCCTGGTGGGCCTGTTCATGCGCAACGGCATCAAGCTCGACCCGGCGGAGGTCGTCAAGAAGTCGTGTTGCTCCCTAGGAGACGCTCGCGATGCCCGCATGGTTGCAGCTTCCATGGGATTTCCTTTTCAAGCGGTCGACTTGTCGGAGGAATTCGGGACGATCATCGACTACTTCGTTTCCGAGTACGGCCGCGGTCGTACGCCCAATCCCTGCGCCGTTTGCAATAGGGATCTAAAAATGGGTCGCTTGATGGACTTCGCCGACGAGTTCGGCGCGGCCGGAGTGGCGACAGGGCACTACGCGCGCATCGATGTGCGCGATGGCCGCGTGGTTCTGCGGCGTGGCGTGGATGAGAATAAGGATCAGTCCTATCAACTGTTTTCGGTCACCGAGGCGCATCTGGCGCGCACGGTTTTGCCGCTCGGTGGTTATCAAAAACCCGAGGTGCGCGCCCTGGCAGCCGAAGCCGGTTTGCGCACGAGCGCCAAGAAGGACAGCCAAGAGGTCTGCTTCATCCCTTCGAACAACTACCGTGAATTGCTCGCGCAACGCGGCGCGATTTTGCATCCGGGAAAAATCGTGGACGTGTACGGCAAGGTCTTGGCCGACCACCCCGGCACCGAGCACTTCACCATCGGACAGCGTCGAGGCTTAGGTGTGACCACCGGCAAGCCAATCTTCGTGGTGGACCTGCTGCCCGAGGAAGGCCTGGTCGTCGTGGGTGGCCACGAACACGGCTACGCGCAATACATGGATGTCGAAGACCTGAACTGGATCGGCTACGACGCCCCGGCTTCGTTCGAATGCACGGTGCAGCACCGCTACCATTGCAAACCGGAACCCTGCGTTGTCGAGGTGCACGAGAAGGGCGCACGCGTGAACTTCAAGGATGATGTGCTCGCCGTAACACCTGGCCAAGGCGCCGCGTTCTACATCGGCGATCAGCTGGTCGGCGGCGGTTGGATTTCCCGGGTGAAGCGTTCGGTGGACCTGCCCGACGCCGCCTTGGAGGCGCGCCTTGGCGGTTGACCGTCCGCTCAGCCGAGGAGCCGCATGGGGCGGATCCGGCTTTTGTATGGCCCTAGCGGCGCTTTGTTTCGCATGGGGAGCCTTTGCCCTTTGGCCTTCGCAACGCGCGGTGTCGGGCCAGGACCTGCGCCTGGTTGTGTTGGACGCCAGCGCCAGCGTGTCCCGAGTACGCAATGGATGGGCGGGTAGTAGCTCGGCACTCCTGCGCGAGCAAGCTCGGGCGGCGCAGGTCGCCAATCAGGAATTGGTCGTGATCACCGCATCCCCGCGGGCCCAGCGTCGCTGGGGGCCAGGACCTCCCTCAGAATTTCTAAGGCAGGAACTCGAGGGCCAACTGCGCTTGCTGCAATGGGCGCCTGTTTTGGGGGAAGACCTGGTTACCGATTGGACCGGGACCTTGCAGTTGTTGGGTGGCTATGCGAACCCAGAGAATACCGGGTCTTGCCAAATAGTGCTCTATACGGATGGGCAGGCGGGAGACTCGCGCGCTTGGCAAGGGTTGGCCCGCTTGGCTGCCCAGGGTTGCGTCTTGCAATGGGGCGCTTTGCCGCCGCCGGTGCATACGGATGTGGCTTTGGTCGGCATGGACTTGCCCGCAGAAGCTCCTCCCGGGGTGCCCGGTTCGGTGCGCGTGCGCCTCGCTTGGCGCGGCGCGTCCCCCGCAGGCGACACCCTTTGGCCGTGGAGAGTAACGGTTCGCAATGCGGCAGGAATCCTGAGCGAGGTTCGGGGTGAGTGGCTTGCGCGCGGTTCCACTACGGACGGCGACTGGACCACCTGTACGCAGAACTGGCCCTTGCCCGCGTTGGAATCGGGCGTGTATCAGGTGCGCGTGGATGTGGAAGGCGTGGCGGGAGATCGCGCCTTAGAAAACCAGGGACGCGCCGCGCTCTTGCGCATCGGCGAACCCTTGCAAGTGCTTTTCGTCGGCTCCGGTGGCCCCGGATTGGATGCGACTCTCATGGCCGGAGGATTGAGCGTTGCGGGTTTGGTTTGTCAATCCGTGGATGTGCAGGAATTGCCCCAATGGCTGCCCGAGGCGCACTGCTTGGTGAGTCTGGGTTTGTCACCTAGCGAGTTGCCTTCCGAGGCTCTGGCTGATTTCGTGGCGCGCGGTGGGTGCTGGTTGGCCATGGGAGAAGAATCGATGTTGGCCGGTTGGAGCGGGCGCAGCGTGCTGGATGGGCCGGACTTGGGCGGCCTTTTGCCCCTGACTTTGCATCAAGGCGACGGGCCAGGAAAGGACGTCATCCTGCTCGTGGACGGTTCGGGCAGCATGCAAGGGGACCCGTGGACCCAGGTGCAGGCAGCCACCCTGACCTTGCTGCGCAATATCTCGCGCAGCGTGGGATTTGAGGTCGACCTCTTCACCCATGATCTGCTCAAGGCCGAGTTGCGTTTGCCGGCTCTGGTGGACGGCACGTCGGGGGACAGTTCACAGGATATAGAAGTCGCCTTGCGCGCTTTTCTGCAGGCCAGAGTGCCGGGTGGAAAAACCAATATCATGCGTAGCTTGCAGAGCCTGTTGGTGCGCCGCGCAGGCCAAGGTCCCTGCAAGGTTGTGTTGATCACCGATGGCTGGCAGAACGATGGGGGGTCCTGGGATCCCGCTTCCTTGAGAGCTCAATTGCTGGAAGCTCAAATGGAACTTTCGATTGTGGCCACCAGCGAGCATCCCAATCTCTCGGACCTAAGTTTGTTGCTGCCCAGGGAGCGCATCCTCTTGGCCGACGATCTGGATGGTTTGGCCGAATTGTTGAAGCAGGAGTTGATGGGCGACGTGGTGCGCCGGGATCCGGGCATGCGCGTGTTGGCGAGTCCATCGGGTTCGGGTGAGCCCTGGGGGATCCCGGATTTGCTGGGGCCGGCTTCGGCACCCGTTCGGTCCCTTGTAAAAACCAAACTACGCAAGGGCGCCCACGTGCTCTTGGCTTCGGGCCGGTCGGAACCCATTTTGGGTTTAGTGCCCCGGGGCCGTGGTTTGGTGGCCCAGCTGACCAGTCTGGAGGGGGCTGAATTCCTGTGGAGCGGCGCGGTGAGTCTGCGTGGTCTGGTCCAGGCGCTGGCCCAGTACGGATTCGCAAGCCAGGGCGGTGGACCTGAGATCGTGGAATTTGAAGGCCGCTTCTTGCTCGTGGGAGCCACGGAATTCCAGGACTCGAGTGGGCAGGTATCCCTCGAAATAGCAACCGCCGATTCCTCGGCTTGGCGGCCGGTGCCCCTTGCTTTGGGATTGGGTAACCAGGGCTTGGATCCCCGGGATTGGTTGGGTTTGGATTTGCAGTCCATGGGTTTGGGGACTCAAGATCTGCTAGGAGCGAGACTGCGGCTGCTCCGGACCGGGGACAAGCCGCTGATGTTGGCCCTGCCCAGCGGGGCACCGCCGGAATTGTTACCGGGCGGGCATCTGTGGCCTCGAACCCTGCCGGAGTGCGTGCTTGCGGGGGAGGCTCAGGGTATCGGGGTGCACCCCAGCGGGCCCTTGGCGCTTGTACTTGGCATGTTCAGTCTGGTGGCGAGTCTTTGGTTCCAAGCTCAAAGGGGCAAGGGATTCGCCGAATCTGCCGATAGGAATTAGCAGCGTGTGCCAGCTGGGCGCGGGGCGGGACCCAGTCTCAATTTCGAACCTAAACCGCTGGCAGCACAACACTTCACGAATTCGGGCCGCCGGCAATACTGGGGTCTTCTCCCCAAGCAACCCGAGCTTGCACCGGAATCGAGGCCTGCAACTACGACCACCATGCTGAAAATCGTCCTTTCATCCAGTCTTTTACTTTTCTCCGTCGCCTGTGCTAGCACGAGCGGTTCGGCGCCCGCCGACGCGGAGCAAACCCAGCTTACGGAAACCAAATTCCTTTTGCCTTCACCGCAGTTGGCCAACGACTTGAAAATGAACGCCGAGCGTATGCCTTGGCTGCAGACCGCCGGCGAGCAGCAGGCGATGATCGAATGGTTCTCGCATGCGGGCGAGGCGGCCTACGGGCAGCTCTTGGAACTGGCCGCCGATCCGCGCCCCAAAGTGGCCAACATGGCATTCGCCGCGCTGGCCGCCAGCCGCGACCAGCGCCTGGTCGAGGACCTGCGCCTGATCCCCTGGGCCGATGACCAGCCCATGCCTGTGCAGTACTCCCGCGCACGCGCGCACCTCAAGCTGGGCGACTGGTCCCACATCGAACTGCTCATCATAGGCTTGGAGGATGTGGTTCCTTATAACCGTGCCCTTTGCGCTCGCATTCTAAAGGGCGCGACCAAGAACAACTTCGGCTACGACTATCGCATGGGCGAGATGGATCGTTCGGTAGCGGTCGAGCGTTGGAAGCAGTGGTACGCGGAGCGTTCTGCGGACGCAATCCTCAAGTAAGGCCGCCGACGCAGGTCGCGTTACTTTCGCGATCCCGGATTATTCGGGCTGCGTGGGCTGGCGTTGACCGAGTTCCTCGACCAGGCTGCGGAACGTTTGCAGGGGGTGCAGATTTTCCAAGTCCGGGTCACCAGCCATGAAGCTGGCGTCGGCAAAACCGAGGGTCACGGCCTTGCGCAGGGAGGTCAGGGCTGCGGGGAAGTCTTCGTTGAGGGCCTGGGAGCACGCCAAGTTGTAGTGAATGATGGGGCTGGTGGGGTCCAGCAGGGCCAGTTGTTCATCCACTGCCAAACCTTGCAGTCGGCGGTCCAATTGGGCCAGGTTTTGGCTGAGTGCGGTCAGTGCAGGCAGGTTATCTGGGCGCTTTTGGACCTCGGCGCCTAGGAAGTCGGCTAGAAACTCGCGGCCGGTGACATGCAAGCGCTTGCCCAAATCCAGGGGGATCGGAAAGCCGATGGCCTCCGGGCTGGGATCTTGGGTGCCCCGATCTCGTTCAGAGGGCTGGGGGGGGGTATTACGGTCTCGGGGCCTATCCATGAGGGGCGCAGGGTAGCGGGTGCGGGGCGATTGGCAAGCCTTGGGACGACAGGGAATCCCCATTTTGGTCACATAGGCTACGCTGGGGAGGTAAAGGGGTGGTTTTCGTGGGCCGCGGGAACCCCAAAATCAGGTCCAATATCGCACCCATTGGTAGGGGCTGTATCGGATCCTTTGTCAGGTACCCTTCCAGGGCGCCTTGCCAATCTCGTGGCTTGCATGGCCTTTGCCATGCCGGACCCATCCTTTAGAACCCGCTAGGGTTTCATTCACCATGAACATTCAGTTTTGCGATCTGTGCAACGAGTCGGTGGCCGAAAAGGAGCTAAAAACGGGCTCGGCCTACCAACGGGGCGGGCGTTTGATTTGCGGCGCCTGTGACGTGGCCATGGGCGGGGGCGGATTTCCAGAGCTGCAAGGCGCCACGTTGAGTCAACCTGTCCAGCAGAAAGCTGTTTGGGCTTTTGCAGGCGTGACCACGGTTTCTTTACTGCTCGCCGGATGGGCCCTTTGGCATGCACAAGCCATGGGCACGCAGGCCCAAGTACTCTCCCAGCGCATGGATGTGGTGGGTGGAGAAATAGACCTGCGTTGGGCCCGTTTGGATACGCAACAGGAATCCCGTTGGGCATCCTGGAGTCAAGCCGCAGCTGGGGATCTGGCTACCCAAGGAGCGGGCTGGGCTTCTCGCTTGCGCACCATGCAGACCGATGTGGAAGGCGCGAATCAAGCCGTTCGAGCTTCCCAAGAGCAACTGCGAAGCGAGTGGGGAGCTTGGCTGCTAGCACAGCAGGAAGCTCCCAAGGACGACAAGCCCTGGCTCGAAGCCGTTGAAGGTTTGCGCAAACGTATCGAAGGTCAGCGTCTAGCCAACGAGGAGGTTTGGGTGGTGTTGGCCGATCGACTGCAGAACTTTGAGGACTCTGCAAGGGTGCCCACCGCGGAACCGAGCGCCGCTGAGGGCGCGCCCTGGTTTGCATTGACAAAGAACTTGACCAGCTCCGTTCCTGGCCTGCGCTTGGAGGCGCTTTTCTCCCTGGAGCAAACCCGGGATCGACGGGTGTGCTCGTATCTCATACCACTCTTGACCGATCCGGATCCCTTGGTGCGCGTGGCCTGCGCTCGCGTCCTCAAGGATCACCGCTATCGAGGCGCCGTACCGATCCTGATCACCGGGTTGGAAGATCCTGTTTTGACCGTTCGCATCGGTTTCTTGGATGCCCTGCACACTATCACCAAACGTCAATTTGGTTACCGGCCCGATGGTCGAGAGTCCGACCGCCGTCGGCCGTTGAAGGATTGGCAGGACTGGTGGAAGAAAATGGGGGACGGCTTCCTCACCGGCGATCCCGGTTGATCGAAGCGGTCTAGCGGGCCGCCCACAGTGCAGCAATACCCCGCCAAGGCCGCACCAATCAGCTGGCGGCGTTGCCCGGCCTGCTGTCGCCGAACGGCCCGGCGAGAAAACCCGCGAGGGCCTCGTAGTCGGGCTGCTGAAAGGACCTCGATGTTGCGGGGTCCTTCGACAGAATGGCTTCGGGGTGTGTAAAAATCCGCAACAAGCGTGCGTGCCATTGGATAGATCCCCAAACTAGGCCTCGCCAGATATTGCTTCGCAGTTCCTCCTGCATGCACCCAGCTTCCATGAAACTACTTCTTTCCTTCGCAGCCGTCGGTATTTGCCTGCAGCTCCTTTTGGGCGCGAGCTCCCCGCCGGCCACTAGTTCGCGAGCTAGCCAGGCCGAGGGTTCCCAGCGTATCCAACGTTTCTTGGATCAGGCGAGCCAGGAGATGTCCCGTGGACGCATGGACGTCGCCCGCGATGCGATTCAGCAGGTCCTCGAGCGCGACCACAATTCGCGACAAGGTTGGCAGTTGCTTGCGGCTTGGGGAGCCAAGCAAAAAGACACGGACCTCCAACTTTGGGCCCTGTATCGCGATTGGCGCCTGGCGGAAGCCCAAGGCCTCACGAAGACTCAACGCAAAATCCTGGTCGCGGAATTGCAGAGCATCGATCCGACCGGAGGTGGGCTGTTTGAATTGACCGCACAGTTCTCGGACAAACTACAGAAGCTGGCGGAGAAGTACGAAAAGGAAGGGCGTCCCCACGGGGCGATTCGCGTGTACAAGCGCATGCTTTCCCTGGACCCGCAAAACAAACTGGCGGAGGGCGCGGTGGAGCGCATCGCTTCCGCGCCCGATCCGAGTTTGGCTCCCCACGCCACACCGGTCGACCTGTTCGAAGGTGTGGACCAGGCCTTCATCGACGAGTTCGACGCCAAGCACAACACCTGGGCTACCGCAGCGCGCGAGGAGCGCGAGCACTACATCACGGTTACAGACACCGGCTACAAGAACCTGATTCGCACGGCGGAAGCCATGGAGCAGGTGAACGCGTTCTACCGCGAATTCTTCGCTTACGGCGGCGCCGATGACAGTCGCACCGTACCGCGCATTACCGTGCACCTTTTCAAGGACAAGGAAGAATACCTGGAGGAGGGTTTCGGCCCCCCCGTCGAGTGGTCCGGTGGGCATTTCACCGGCAGCCACGTGGAGACGTTCCTACCGGGAACCGGATTTGAGGGAGTCGTCGGAACCCTCTTTCACGAGGCCGCTCACCAATTCGTCAGCCTGGCCACCTCGGCCACCGGTTGGTTGAACGAAGGACTCGCGTCCTTTTTTGAAGGGACTAAGATCCAGTCCAATGGGACCGTGGTCATGAACTTGCCCGCGGGACATCGCTTGTTCCCCTTGGCCAATCGCATGGACAAGGGCTGGATGGAAACCTGGGACGATGGCTCGGACCCCGCCGACCCGAACACAACACCCGAGAAAGCACCCACCTTTCGCATCATCGTGGCCAACGAGTATTCGTGGGGTCCGCCGTGGTATGCGCCGACATGGGGACTGGTCTACTTCCTGTACAACTTCCAGGATCCCTGGGATGGCCGCTTTGTGTACCGGCGCGCATTCCGGGAATTCATCAACTCCTCGGGCGGTCGCGTGGGTAAGGGGGCGGTGAGCAATTTCGAGGAGGTGGTACTGCAGAATCCGATGAAGGCCATCACCAAGGAAAAACCCGATGACTTTGAACCGATGCAGTTGCCTGCGGACGTGGATGAGCTGGATGAGGTTTGGAAGGACTGGATTCTGGACCTGCGCGATCGGCAAGCGGGCAAGCTGGACAAACCCTTGCCCTACTTGCGCTGGGCGCACTTCGCTTCCGAGGCTGGGCTAGGGGCTGAAGCCAAGGAACTGTATGAAAGGGCGCTCTTGGAAGATTCCATGGACGTGGAGGCTTTGGACGGCTTGGCCCAAGTGCTGGAGGATGAGTTCGATGAACGCGACCGCGCATCGATCCTGCTCGAGCGCATGTTGCGCATCCTAGAGGCTGATGCGGACTTGGATCCGCTGCGCATCGCGACCCTGGAGCGTCGTATCAAGAAACTCGACCCCGCACGCCGCAACCTCACCAAGATTGAGGACGAGCTGTTGAGTCAGGCGGAGACCGAATTGCTCGCGTATCGCGCAGCCGGTCATCCGCGCATGGTGCTCGAGTGGGCCCGACGACTGGGCCGCGACTTTGGAGAGAAGCGTTTCTACGAGATGTACCGCGAAGTGGTCATAGAATGGGGCGGCAGCGTGGATCTGTGGGATCGCATTTACAACGAGGAAGACCTGGACGGCTGGCTGCATGCCACCGAAAATTTCACGGCCCAGGGCGCACACCTGCGAGGTAAGTTTGGCGACTACCGCGTCGATAATTACGACTTCCGTTTCCTGATCCTGGACCGCTTGACCAGTGGGGATTATTCCTTGGAAGCGGAGTTGGAGGTGCGGCGCAATAAAGGATCCTTCGGTGGATTCGTCTTTGGCCAAAAGGGCACCAGCGATTTTCACGCGGTGGCCCTGTTCCCTGGCGAGAAAAAAGAAGGCGCGGTCGACACGGGCTTCTTGGATCTGTTCAGTTCCTTCGGCGGCACGATCAAAACCTGGCGGCACGTGCCCAAGGTGGTTGAACCCCCCGCCGGTCAATCGGTGGCCGGGGTCTGGCACAAAATTCGCTTGGACGTGACCGGGCGCGAGGTGGACGTATGGGTGGATGGCGAGCGCCTGACCACCCATCGCTTTGCCAGTCGTGCCGTGCTGACGGGTTCCGTAGGGCTGATGCTCGGACCTGGCCAGGCCAGCTATCGCAACGTGCGCTTCATCGGCCGCGACCCTCGGGATCCCGCGGGTCGCGTGGACCGGGAAGCACGCTTGAAATCCATGGGCGTTGGCAGTGGGGAACCCATTGGCGGCAGTTATCAGGACCTGGTTCCGCCCTTTCCCTCCGTGGACACTTGGGTGCAAGGCTCGCGGGAGAAATGGAACGAGGCGGGCCCCGTACCGCAACTGCTCGTGCTATTCAGCATGCAGCAGAACGACCTGATGCCCTTGCACGATTGGCTGCAAGACCTGTCCAAGGAGGGCGAGGACTACGGCTTGCAAATCGTTCAAATCGCCCAGTGCTGGGATAAGAGCAAGTTGCGCTTCTACCTGGATGAGCATGCTTTTCCGGGTGTCGTGGGGGTGGACAATCGCTCCAAGGAACCCGGCGGCTTAGGGGAAACCTTCGACGCGTTTTCCATTGCGCGCTTCAACCTGCCGCGTTTGATCTTGATCGATCCCTCCGGCAAGGTCGCGTGGGAAGGAGACCCTGGATTCAAGGTAGGCCAGGTGGCCGAAGCGCCCTTCGCCACTTTCCTGGATGACCCGTTGCAAGCCATGGTGAGCGACTTCCATCTCGTGGAGCGTGAGGATTGGCGGCAAGCTTGGATCGATGAGAATCGAGAGCGGCTGCTGAGCGGGGCTTTGCAGGAGGTCTTACCTATTCTGAAGGAGGCCAGGGAATTTGGTGAGGCTTACAGCGCAGAAACTCGCAGGGCTCAATCCGTCTTAAAGCGACTGTACGCCCTGACCTCCAAGCCGGACGCAGCCATCGCATTCCTGGAGGTCGAGAACGGACAGGCCGCAGCGCCGGTGCTTAAAGAGTGGTTTGCCATGGTGGACAGTCCTCTCGACCGCAAACAAGCCAAGGCCCTGGGCCGCATGCTCGGCAGCAAGCAGAGCAAGAGCTTCACGAAGCAGGCTCGCAAGATGGCGGGCTACCTGAAAAAGGGCAAGGACGTGGAAGGCAAGATCGCCGCTTGGATGATTGGAATGGAAAATCTGGAATTGCCTTTTGTGCCCGAACGACTCGAGGCCATTCGCTCAGCCCAGGCCGCCGGTGATACGACCACCGTCCTGGAACTCCTGGAGGCCGTGGATTCTTGGCCGGCCGCCTGGGCCGTGAAAACCCTTTTGTGGTCCTGAGGTAACGCCGCACCGTACCGGCCCCCTGTGGGCCGGTACGGTGCGACGGTATTCTTTCTAAACCACAGCCCCCTGAGCCTGTACACTCCCCAACCCCATTTGTTGATCGCCCCAAGGAGACCCGCCGTGAAGACCGTATTGCTCACATGTTTGCTGACCCTCGTCGCTTGTCAAGGCGCACCCAAGGGAGACGCCGCGCTCGCCGCCGCGATGCCCGGTGCCCCCGATGGCTTGAGCGTGAACGAGGTCATGGATGACTGGCACAAGGCCGCGGCGGATGTGGACGCGGATCGCTACTTGGGGTACCTGGCAGCGGAGTCTGTGTTCCTAGGAACCGACCCGAGCGAGCGTTGGGACAAGGGCCAGTTCTCCGCCTATGTGGAACACTACTTCATGGACCTGAAACGCGGCTGGACCTACCAACCCAGTCAACGTCAAGTCACCTTCAGCACCGACGAGAGCATCGCTTGGTTTGACGAACGCTTGGAGAACGCGGGCTACGGGGTACTGCGCGGCTCGGGCGTCCTGAATCTTCAACCCGAAGGTTGGCGCATCGTGCACTACAGCATGACCTTCGCGGTTCCGAACGCCAAAGTGGAAGAGATGGTCACCCTGTTGGGTTTGGCGCAAGGTCAACCTGCCGCAGAAGAAACCGCGGAGTGATCGCGGCCTTTTCATTCCTCGTAGGGTAAAACCGAGGCGTCCGCAGATACGAGGTGTCCGCAGATACGAGGTGTCCGCAGATTCGCGACAGGTCCCGGTATGAAACGTGAGCGGTTTTCTAACCGGCCCACGAGCAACCTAACTCCACCGACCTGTTGTGGTGCGGGCCCATGGGGGCGGCTGCGGTTATTTTCTTCGCAGGGGGATGCTGCGCCAAGCGAGATAGTAGACCTGAACTATCGTAGCGAGGGTGAAGGAACCTGCCACGTATAGCAGGCCGTGGTGGGTGGCGTGCTTTACGGATAGGTGCAGGCAAACACCCGCGACCAGCAGAAAGATGCCCATACTGATAGTGACCGCGCGTGTCCGACCGTTGCCGACGAGCAGTCCCAGGTGCAAGGCTTGTCCAGCGAGCAGGCCGGGTTGGGGGAGGCTCAATAGTAGGCCGGCGGCTCCGAGGGCGGCTAGGGTGGGCGGCATGTCGAACAGCACCCGGAAGAGTGTTTGGCCCCAGGGGCTGAGCGCGAAGATGGCGAGTAGGGCCGTGTTGGCAAAACCCAGCAGGCGAGTGAAGCGCATGAGGCGCGGGACGCTACCGGGAATCTCGCACAGCCGAATGACGACCTCGTTGTAGGCCAGCGCCATGGAGCGCGGGATGAACACGATGCCGTGGAGGGCTTGCCAAACCGCCAGGGAGTCCAGCGAGTTGGGCATGCGGTTCATGGCTGCGGAGCCGAGCGGCAGGGCCAGAAACCCGAGGATGGGGGTCAGTGCCAAGGGGGCGTAGAAGCGGATGAAGCCGGAAAGTTGCAGGGGGGCGCGGCCGGTGTCTTTCGAATCGGGTAGGGCGGCAATGCAGGGCTGGACCACCCAGCCGATAAAGAAGGCCTCGGCGGTCACACCGGCGCTCAACGCAAGACCTGCGGTCAGCGCGCCGGGGACGTCGTAGGAATAGCAAAGGGCCAATACGACGCAGTCCGTGAACAAGCGGATCAGGGTGCCCTGGGTCACGCCGGCGCCTTTCTCTGCGCGGATCAGAAGGCCCTGGTGGAAGCGACGGTAGGCGATGGCCACGGTCCATGGGATCAGGGCCAGTAGCGCGGGGAATGCAGCGGCGGCCACGTCAGGCTGTGCTGCGAGCCAGGAGCCTGTGACCGGCCCGTACAAGGCCGGCAGACAGACGAGAGCGTGCAAGCCCGAGAGAGCCACGCCCATGATCAGCGCATAGCGCCGCACCTGCTGGAAGCTCTGGCGATCACGGCACAGGGCCGTGGAGGCGGAGAGCAGCATGATCACGGGGCCTTCGATCAACAGCGCCAGCGGGAACGCGATGGAGCTGACGGCGGCCATCTGCACTTTGAAATCCGCCATGCGCCCAATGACGGCCGTGATCAGCGGCAGCTCGATGGCCATGCACAGCCAGGAGAGCGCGAGCGGGCTCCACAAGCGGAAGATGCGGCCCATGGTTACAGACTGGCTGGGATCGGCTTGGTCGGAGGTCATGGCGGGTAGTTCGCCAAGGACCGGCGCGATCGGGCGGCCCGTATGATTCCCGCGCGGGTGCCCCAAAGGAAGGGGGAACCTAAATCAAAAAAAGGGCCCGAAGCGGCCTCACTTTAGTGATAGCTCTCCGGGCCCTAAGGCCGATGCGAAATTTTTCACCCGCACCGGTAGGAAAGGTCCTTCGGCTACTCTTGCGGAGGAGCTGAACCCGCTTGGGGAGTTTCCTTGGCTTTGACCGCATTTGCATCGATTTCGAACACGGGCGAGGGCTTTCCTTGTTCCGGAGCTGCTTGGGGCTCCACTTGGGGCTCCCGGGCATCGGGCTCACCCGGGGTCTCAGGCGCGCCTTCGTCAGGACCCGTATCGGCCGCCTGACCGCCTTCCACCCGCATCACGGGCTGCGCAGGGTCTGCACCCAATTCTGGACCTGGATTGCCGAAGGGATCCTCCTGATCGCCCTCAGCCTTGAGCAGTTCGCTCATGCGTCCACGCAGGGCGGCTCCTTTCCAGGTCGGCAGCACATAGATCCATCCAGAAAAGCGCTGATTCAGGCGATCGGCTTCGGCGAGCACTTGCTCCTTCGAGTCGCCCGTGGAAGAGTCCCCGCCGGAGGTGCTGGCCTGCAAGTCGATGGAAGGCACGCCATTGACCTCGGGCCCGTCGTACACGAGGCGCGCCCCCGCTATGGAATGGTCCGCGTGCAGGCGCACGTACATGAGTCCATCTTGCTCGATGGATTCGGCCGTGATGTGGAGATTGGAGGAGGTCCAAAACTCGCTGCGAACGATCTCTGCAGGGGGTAAGGTCACCTCGCTCGCCGGTTTGACGTCTTGCAGCTTGAGGCCTTGTAGGGCGGAGGCGAAGCGCGAGGTGACCCACTCACTTTGCAGTTCCTTGCCCTCGGGCAGATTGAGAATTTCCAGGGGGGTGTTCTTGTCGCTGTCCGTAGGCCTGGAAAGCAGAATCAGTTCCTGGTCGGGGTGGGTGATTCGAACGCTCTGGACCTGGGCCGAATCGATGTCGAGCAAGGTGCTCTCGAGCCACGACACCATGCTCGAGTCCAATGCCAGTTGGCCGGAAGCGGCCCAGCAGGTCGGGTCCTCGTCAATGCGCACAAAGTAAGCTTCGGTGGCGGAGCGATCTCGCCGCTTACCAACCCATAGCGCCGCGAGTTCTGCGTCGTCGTCGGCCAGAACCCTTACGAGCGAGGGGCCAGGCTCCTCTGCCGTACCCTCAGCCAAACCGAGGGCCGAATAGCGTTCGGGCTTGTTGGTTTTTTGTTCCATGCGTTTGGAACGGGCCATAGCGAGCACCAAGCCATCCAGCTTCTTGCGATCGGCGGGGAAGTTCGCACGTTCCTTTAGCGTCCAGATTCCGCCTTGCGTGCGTTCGAATTGAAAGGTGCCTTCTGCGCCCTCTAAACTCAAGGTGCGTACGTCGTTGGCACGCTTTTCCAAGTTGGGGAAGAGGCGCTCTAGATTCGACGCGCTGCTTTGTTCCATGGCTGCGTCGGAATTCAAGAGCCTTGCAGCGCCCCAAAACAGTCCGGCTCCGAAAACCATCGCGATCAGTGTTTTTGAATTCATGCTGCATTCCTCGTGCGCCTGCCGTTGGCGGCGGACAATAGGGCCAGGATCAAAAGCAGAGCCGGAACCAGGAGTGTGTTGAAGATCTTCAAGCGCGTACCGAGGGCTTTGATTTCGGAGTTGAGTTGGCGACGAACCTCGCGGCTTTCCTTGCGCTGCTGAATCATCGTCTCCTGCAGCTTTTCAAGTTCGGCGGTTTGCACCTCATCGAGCAGCAGACCCCCTGCGGATTCTCCCGGAGCTTGCAGGGCCGCCAAGCGTTCTTCGGTTTGGCGAATCTCCGACTCGAGCTCATCCTGCTTGGCCTGCAAGCGCTCTCGCGCGGCCATTTCCAGTTCCGCTTTCTTGGTGAAGGGGCGTGCAAATCCCTCCCGACTGCGCAGACCGATCAAGTCCGAGGAGCCGCTCAGGTTCTCCAGCACGTTGACCACGAAGCTGCCGTTGCCCGAATTTGGCATCAGGTAAGGACCCGCGCGCTGAACCCAGAGTTGGTCGGATAACATGTCCGAATCGGCGACGAGCACGGCGTGAAAAGGCGCATTCGATTGGCTCAGATGTTGCGCTCTTTCGACCGCCTCCAGACCCTCGGCTAGCGCCGGCGCACCGTCCGGAAATGCACTCTGGATCGCATTCGCGTTGACCCGGATGGCCAGATCTCGAGGCTGGCTATCGGGGGCGAAGAGCTCGACCATGCGACTGGGATCCTGCATACCGAACTGCAGCATGGTGGCGTCCATGGTTCCTGCCCCTTGCTTGGTGGTGCTCATCAGAGCCTTGAGGGTCACACCCGAATGGGGCACGGCTTCAAAGAAACCGGGGGACAGCAGATTGACCACCGAGAGTCCGCGAGTGGTGAAGTCATCCGCATTGAGGCCATCCGAATCGAGCGCCACGAAAATCGGCAGGTACACGCCAGCGGCTACCTGTTGCGCTTTGTCCTGGTCGCCCGCGATGGATCGCTTGTCCATGGAAACGCCCCAGGATGCGAGCAAGCCACCCATGTTCGATGAGCGATCCGCGCTCATGGCGCCCTGCGGATCGGATGGATCCACGGGCTGGAACCAACTGTGGGGATCCACGAAGGCCAGGATGCGTCCGCCACGCAGGGCGAACTGATCGATGGCGTATAGCGCCGTAGGGGGCAAGGCTTGCGGGTGCACCAGCATCAAAACGTCCACATCCAGGTCGATGCTTGTGAGCGTGGGCCGGAGTGTGCGCACTTCCTGCGTCTGAGAGATGTAATCCAGAATAGCCCAACGCTGGGCGGATTGGCCCGTGCGCGGATCCGGTGCGCCGCCATCCATGGGCAAGCTCGACAGCACCCCGACCAAGGAACGCTCCTCCGTGCCCAGTCGATAGATCAACTGGGTGATGTCGTATTCCAAGGAAGCTTCGCGGCTGGGTTCGAAGAAAGGGATGACCTCGTTGTCGTCGACGCTGTTGGTGCCGATGAGGCCGAAGAACAAACGGTCCCCGGCTGCGTTGACAGCAAAACCCGTTAGGCCCGATTGCGTGGCTGCATCCTCGGACTCGGAGAAGGGCTCGGTGTGGATGATCTCAAGTCGGATTTTGCGATCCGACTTGGCTTCGTATTCCTCCAACAGCTCGCGCACGCGCTGGGCGTAGGCCGGAATCGGTGAGCCGTCCGGAGCGCTCGACTTGCTGTAGTAGAACTTGAGGTTGAGCGGTTCGTCCAGCTTGCCCAAGATATTTTGCGAGCCTTGCGAAAGGCTGTAGAGCCCGTTCTGCGTCAGGTCCACGCGCATCTTGCGCAGGGCGGTTTCGGAGAAGCGGTTGACCGCCACGAAGAGCACCAAGCCGACGATCAGCCCGGTGATTGAAAAGAATTTCTTACCCATTGTCATGCCTCGAAGGGACGGCCTAGCGGGCCTTGGTGTGGTCCACGACCACGGCGTTCGCGAATAGGAGCAGGCCGATAAACGACAGGAAGAACACGATGTCGCGGAAGTCCACGACACCCCGTGAGATGGCGTTGAAGTGGGTGTAGAGGCTCATCGAGCGCACCCATTCCACCATGGCTTCGGGCAGGAACGTGCGTGCCACATCGATCACCCCGGGTTGTCCCGCCAGGAAAAAGAGCAGGCATGTGACCAGCGAAATCACAAAGGCGATGACCTGGTTCTTAGTGAAAGCGGAAACCAAGGACCCGATGGCCAGGTAGGCACCGGCCATCATGAACGATCCCACGTAACCCGCGAAAATCACGCCATGGTCCGGATTGCCAAGGTAAGCCACGGAAATCCAGTTGGTGGTCGTAAGTACCAGCGCGACGCCGATGAAGGCCCAGGCCGCCAGGAACTTTCCGAGCACCGCGCCGCCCATGGAAATGGGCAAGGTCAGCAAGCACTCGATCGTGCCCGACCGCCGCTCCTCAGCCCACAGTCGCATGGACAGGGCCGGGATCAGGGCCAAGTACAGGAGCGGATGGACCGAGAAGAAGGCTCTCAAGTCCGCTTGTCTGCGCTCGTAGAACTGCCCCATGATCCAGGTCAGGTAGCCGCTCAACACGAGGAAGATGATCAGGAATACGTAGGCGACGGGGGTTCCAAAATACCCTCCGAGCTCACGTCTGAATACGGTGATGGT